>CAYZFV010000085.1:0-7558 GCA_964477765.1 uncultured Candidatus Kuenenia sp. | reverse complement strand
CCCGGTGGCCAGGCTCACCCAGCAAGCACCGGGCGCGAGCCCGGTGGCCAGGCTCACCCAGCAAGCACCGGGCGCGAGCCCGGTGGCCGTCCAGATTCGCGTATGCTTGCGAAGTCTGAGGTAACTGTGTCCGCCGTCTCGGTCTCTTGTATGCCGCGGTCCTGGTCCCACAAATTTGCCGACGCTTTCCGCGGCCTGCGGCGGGCGATCCGCAGTCAAAACAGCTTCGCCGTGCATCTCACCGTGGCGGTGGCGGTGATCATCGCCGGCGCTGTGCTGCGGGTGTCGCTCGTGGAGTGGTGCCTGCTTGTCGGGGCGATCGGCTTCGTGATCACCGCCGAGGTGTTCAACACCGCCATCGAATCGCTCGCCCGCGCCCACGACGTGGGCCGCCACCCCAGAATCCGGGATGCCCTCGACATGGCCAGCGCCGCGGTACTCCTGGCCGCTACCGCAGCGGTGGTCATCGGAGTCGTGGTCTTCGGAAATCGCGCTGGCGGGTGGCTCGGCCTCTGGTAGGGTTTCCGCCGGCGGCGTGGGAAAACGCCGTGGTTTCTTCCCTTCTGGAGATGGTTTATGGCGAAGCTTTTGGCCGAGGCAATCGGCACCTTCTGGCTCGTGTTGGGTGGTTGCGGCAGTGCGGTGTTGGCGGCTGCGTATCCGGATCTTGGCATCGGGTTCGTGGGCGTGTCGCTCGCGTTCGGCCTCACGGTGCTCACGATGGCCGCGGCGATCGGCCACATCTCGGGCTGCCACCTGAACCCGGCCGTGACGGCGGGGCTCGTGGCGGGCGGTCGCTTTCCCGCAAAGGATGCGATCGGCTACATCATCGCCCAGGTGCTCGGCGGCATCGCCGGCGCGGGCGTGCTCTACCTCGTGGCCAAGGGCCTGCCCGGCTTCGATCGGGTGGCCAGCGGCTTTGCCTCCAATGGCTACGGGGCCCACTCGCCCGGTGGCTACACGATGGCCAGCTGCTTCCTGATCGAGGTGGTGCTCACGGCGGCGTTTCTGTTTGTGATCCACGGGGCGACCGACAAGCGGTCGAGCGCGATCATCGCCCCGATCGCGATCGGCCTCTGCCTGACGCTGATCCACCTGATCAGCATTCCGGTGACCAACACGTCGGTGAACCCGGCCCGCAGCACGGCGACGGCGGTCTTCCAGGGCGGCTGGGCCCTCGAGCAGCTGTGGCTCTTCTGGGTGGCGCCGATCGTCGGCGGCATCGTGGGCGGCCTGCTCTACCGGACGGTGGCCGACTGCTGCCACGAGTGACAGCGAGGGGCGCGATCCTCTGCACGACACGGCGAAAAGTTGTAGGACAGGTCTCCCGACCTGTCGTGGTATGTAGGACAGGTCTCTGACCTGTCGTGGTGTGTAGGACAGGTCTCTGACCTGTCGTGACAGCTTGGAAAGCTGTCCTACATCGCCCGCAGGTTGTAGCAGAGGATCGCGTCGCCTTCGCGGAGATAGAGCAGCCCGTCGAGGATCACCATGTGGGCCCAACTCGGCCGGTCGCCGCTGCCCGGCACCTGAAACGAACTCACCTCCTGATAGCCGCTCGGATCGGCCTTCACCAGCGACAGCGTGCCATTGGCATAGCGGACATAAATATGCCCATCGGCGGCGAAGACCGTGGCCGAATTGCGACCGCTGCCCCGCTCCTTCCACACCACCTTGCCCGTCATCAGCTCGGCGCAAAACGGGATCCCCTTGTCGTCGGAATCGCCATAGAGATGGTCACCGACGAGCACGATGCCGCCATGCTTGTTGGCCAGCTCCGGTTTGAGTCCATAAATCTCCTTGATCGTCACCTGCCCGCCCGGCCCAGGCACCTGCCGGAGGAGCGCGCCGCCCCGCTTATAGCCGGCGGCAAAGAAGACGAGGTCGTCTTTGATGATCGGCGTGGGGATCACGGCCGTGGTTTTGTCGATCGGATAGGCCCACAGAAACCGCCCCGTTTTGGCGTCGACGGCGAAGGCACCCGCAGCCGTGGTCTGCACATACACGCTGCGGCCGCCGACGGTGGCGATCACGATCGACGAATGGCCGGCGCCGCGGTCGAGCTTGATCGGACAGGCCCAGATCAGCCGGCCGGTCTTCTTGTCGAGGGCCACCATCGTCGCCTGCTCACCGCCGGGTGTGCAGACGAGCCGGTCGCCGTCGATCGTGACGCTCTCGCTGTAGCCCCACGAGTCACCCTTCGTGCCACCGAACTGCGCCTTCAGGTCGACGCGAAACACCTCGCGACCGTCTGCGGTGCGACAGGCGATGAGCTGGCCGAAGGGGGTGATCACGTAGACCATGTCGCCATCGACCGTGGGCGTGCTGCGGGAGCTTTGCCACGACTCCTGGCCGTCGGTCCACGGCTGGCCGGTTTTCGTCTTCCAGATCGGCTTGCCGGTGGCGCGGTCGAAGCAGGTGAGGTATTCGTCGGCGTCGGAAGCGGTGGAGAGACCGTCGCCGAGGGTGTAAATACGGTCGCCCGCAATCGCGAGGCTGGCATAGCCACGGCCGGCGCCGGCTGTCTGCCAGACCAGCGGCGGCCCCTCGGTCGGCCACGCGTCGAGCAGGTTGGTGTCGGGGGCCACACCGGTGCGGTCGGGGCCGCGAAACGTCGGCCAATCGGCCGCGCGGGCGGCTGAAAAGCAGCACCCAACAACTGCGACAGCGAGGAGGTGGAGAACCCGAGTGGCAATCCGCGACGACATCGATGATCACTCCGCAAAGAGGGCCGAAACCTCGCTTGAGCCTACGGCCGCGGGAGGAGACGGGTCAACGACAGGGAGCACCGGGCGGAAGCCTGGTGAACCAAAAAGCACCGGGCGCAAGCCTGGTGGCTGCAGCGGCGCCAGCTGGTGCGTCAGCCCGCCGGCTCGCGCCAGTCGGCTTCGTGGGGAACCAAAAAGCACCGGGCGCAAGCCTGGTGGCTTTCTGGCCCACGGTCACGCCGTCGAACGGTTGGTTAAACTAGCGTGCGGAGTTGATCCAGAGACCGACACGCCCGGTGTCGAGAGAAAATGAGAGAGGAGAGAACAGCGTGACCGAGTCTGCGGCGGCCGAAGGGTCGGAATTGTTTGGGAAGCGGGTGACCGTCGAGCAGGTGGAGGAGGGGCACGATCTCGCTCCGAAGTTTGACGCCGCCGGCTTCATCCCCTGCGTGACCACCGATTTCCATTCCGGCGAAGTGCTGATGGTGGCGGTGATGAACCGCGAGGCCCTCGCCAAGACGATCGAGACCGGTGAAGCCCACTACTTCAGCCGCAGTCGCCAGCAGCTCTGGCACAAGGGCGCCACCAGTGGCCTCGTGCAGAAGGTGGTGGAGATGCGGATCGACGACGATCAAGACTGCGTGTGGCTGCGGGTGGAGGTGGCCGGCGGCGCGAGCTGCCACGTCGGCTATCGGTCGTGTTTCTACCGCAAGGTGCCGGTGGGCACGGAGCGGAAGCAGGACACGGCACTCAAGTTTTTGGAGCACGAGAAGATGTTTGATCCGCAGGCGGTCTACGGGGATGCGCCGAATCCGACACAGCTGTAGAACACGCTTCAGCCTGTCTCTCACGTGATCCGATCGACGTTCGATCGGCCAAGGAGTTTTGACGGGCTGAAACCCGGTCTCCGTAAGGTAAGCCGGCCTCCATCGCATGCGTCCTCGAGCTATCATGACAGAGAGCCCACACGGAAAGGACAACGCATGCTGAGCCCCACCCAGGTTGCCGATACCTACTTTCTTGAATCACGGCACCAGCTCCTCGAGATTGCCGCCTACTTCGACCGCTACGACGCGGCCGCGGCCCGGGCCGGCGGCAGTAACGGCCATGCCGCCGTCAACCGCAAGCTCGAGGTGATCCGTGAGGCCCTCGCCATCATCGCCGAGGAGAACCCGACCCAGGAGCGGACCGTCGCCCTGCTCGAACTCTTCGCCACTGCCTGACCGCGAGCGACACACCATCGGGAGCACCACCCATGCAGATCATCCAGCCTCATTACCACGCGATCGCCCGCACCGCGCAAGACTACGAGCGGATGGCGATGAGCGGCGTCGTGGCCGTGGCCGAGCCGGCCTTCTGGGCCGGATTTGACCGGCTCTATCCCGAGACCTTCATCGACTACTTCCGCCAGATCAGCGAGTTCGAGCCGACCCGCGCGGCCGAATACGGCATCCGCCACTTCTGTTGGGTGGCCGTGAACCCGAAGGAGGCCGAGAACCCCACGCTTACCCGCGAGGTGCTCAAGCACTTCCCTGAGTTTTTCGCCAAGCCGACCGTCCTCGGTGTGGGTGAGACCGGGCTGCACAAGTCGACGAAAAACGAATGTGAATCGCTCGAGGCCCATGTCGAGATCGCGATGAAGCACGGCCAGCTTGTGCTGATCCACACGCCGCACTTGGCCGACAAGGCCCACGGCACGAAGCGGGTGCTCGAGGTGCTCGCCGGGATGAACGTCGATCCTGAGCGGATCTGGATCGATCATGTCGAAGAGCAGACGATCAAGCCCTGCCTCGACGCCGGCTACTGGGTGGGCTTCACGCTCTATCCGATCACGAAGTGCTCACCGAAGCGGGCCGTCGACATGCTGGAGAAGTATGGCCGTGAGCGGATCCTCGTGAACTCGTCTGCCGACTGGGGCCCGAGCGATCCCTTCACGCTGCAGGAGTGTATCCTCGAATTCCGCCGCCGCGGCCACTCGTTGCAGGACGCGATCGAGGTGTTTCATAACAACCCGTGTCGCTTCCTCGGGCAAAATCCGAAGTTTGACATCCAGCCGATCCGCGTAGAGACGCTGGCCGCCGAATCCGTCGCCGCCCGGTGAGCCGCCCCATGCCCGCATCCACCACCCAGCTTTCGCTCATCCGCCAGCTGAAGTTCTGCGCGGGGCATCGGCTCTACCAGCACGAGAGCAAGTGCGCCTTCTTCCACGGCCACAACTACCGCGTCGACATCGAGGTGGTGGGGCAGGGGGGCGGCACGGAGGTGGATGCCGTGGGCCGGGTGGTCGACTTCTCGCAGATCAAGCAGCGGATGCTCGGCTGGCTCGACGCCCACTGGGACCACGCCTTCATCGTCTATGAGCAGGACACAAACGCCCTGGCCGCGGTGCGGATGGTGGAGCCGACGAAATACTTCGTGTTGCCCTGGAACCCGACCGCCGAAAACATGGCCCGTTACCTGCTGGAGGTGGTGGCCCCGGAGGTGCTCGGCGACCTTGGGGTAATCGCCCGCGAGGTGCGGGTGTGGGAGACCGAGGAGTCGTGCGCCGTGGCGACACGGACCTAACCATGCCTTTTCCCGCCACACGCCTGCGACGCAACCGCCAGCATGACTGGCTCCGCCGCGCCGTCGCCGAAACCGCCCTCTCCCCGGCCGATCTTGTCTGGCCGGTCTTCGTGCATGACCACGAGGCGAGCCTGCCGGTGGCGAGCATGCCGGGCGTGGAGCGGCTCTCGATCGACGGCGTGGTGAAGGCGGCCGACGAGGCCAGGCAGCTGGGGATTCCGGCGCTGGCACTGTTTCCGGTCGTCGAGCCAAAGCACAAGTCCGACGACGCCCGCCATGCCTTCGATCCGGGCAACCTCGTCTGCCGCACCGTGCGGGCGGTGCGCGACCAGCTGGGTGATGCCGTGGGCCTGATCTGCGACGTGGCCCTCGACCCCTACACGAGCCACGGCCACGACGGTCTTCTGCACGACGGCCGCATTCTCAACGATGAGACGGTGAGCGTGCTCTGCCGGCAGGCAATCGCACTCGCCGAGGCGGGCTGCCACGTGGTGGCCCCCTCCGACATGATGGATGGCCGGGTGGGGGCGATCCGCGCGGCGCTCGACGCGGCGGGCCGGCAGGATGTGGGGATTCTGTCCTACGCGGCGAAATATGCCTCGGCCTTCTACGGCCCGTTTCGTGACGCCCTCGGCAGCGCCGCCTCACTCGGCACTGCCGACAAGAAGACCTACCAGATGGATCCGGCCAACACCGACGAGGCGATCCGCGAAGTGGCTCTCGACATCGACGAGGGGGCCGACATGGTGATGGTGAAGCCGGCGATGACGAGCCTCGACATCATCCACCGCGTGAAGCGGGAGTTTGGCGTGCCGACGCTGGCCTATCAGGTGAGTGGTGAGTACGCGATGATCCAGGCGGCGGCAGCCAACGGGTGGATCGACGGGCCCAAGGCGGCACTCGAGAGCCTGCTCGTGATCAAGCGGGCCGGGGCCGACGCGATCCTGACGTATTTCGCCCCGGAAGTGGCTCGCGGGTTCGCACCGTAGGCTCCCTCAGGAAGCACCGGGCGCAAGCCCGCTGGCCGGCAGCGCCGCCCACCGATGAGCTACTCACCGGCTACTCCTCGTCCTCCACCACTTCGGCATCCACGGTCGAACTCACCCGGCCATCGAGGCTCCACGGCCCCGGGCCGTTGGCCATCAGAAACACCATCGTTCCCATGAGTGACAGGTTTTTCAAGAACTGGATCATCTGATTCTTGAAGTCGGGATCATCGGGGGCGAGTTTCCAAAAATCGTGAAAGTAATACGTCGCCGCGGCGAGGAAGACCAGCAGCAGAAATGCGCCGGTGCGGGCCCGATAGCCGAGCACGATCGAGATGCTGCCGAGGATCATAAACGCGATCGCCCCGGCGAGGAGGATCTTGGGCTGGGGCACGCCCTCGGCCGTCATGTAGGCCACCACGTCGTTGAACTTCGGAATCTTGTTGCCGAAGGCGCTCATCAAAAAGATGGTCGCGATCATGATCCGGCCGAGCAGGGCGAAGAGCCCCTTGATGAACCACATGGCAAAACTCCTCGCAGAAGGTGGCCCGATACTACCCGCGCGGCCGGAAGGCGACGAGGCGAGTTGGGTCGGTTTCCAGCCGCGGCGGGGCTTCGGTGTCGGCGTGAATCAGATCGATGCAGTAGGGAATCGCGGGGAAAACGGCATCCAGACATTCGCGGATGCTCTTGGGTCGCCCCGGCAGGTTGACCACGAGCGCTCCGTCGCAGACGCCGGCTGTCTGCCGGGAGAGGATCGCCGTGGGCACGTATTGCAGCGACCCCTGCCGCATCAGTTCACCAAACCCCGGCAGCAATTTGGCACACACCTGCTCTGTGGCCTCGGGTGTGACATCACGGGGGGCGGGGCCCGTGCCCCCGGTGGTGACGACGAGGCAGCAGCCGGCGGCGGCCATCGCGCGAATCGCGGTGGCAATCGTAGCCACGTCGTCGGGCACGATCTGCTCGAGCGGCTCCCACGGGCTCGTGAGAACCTCGGCAAGATAGCCCCGGATCGCCGGCCCGCCCTCGTCGGCATACTCGCCCCGGCTGGCCCGATCCGACACGGTGAGAATGCCAATCTTGGCAGGAGCGATCATGCCGTCACGATCGCCGAAAACCCCCTTGACACCAATAGGGTACGCATGTATACATCTGTATGTGCTCCGCGTTCGGCGAAGTAGGATCGTGGCATGAGTGTGGAGCCACATAAATTCACCTGGGCGAGGATGATCGAAGCTGTGCAGGCTGTTCGGGAGCGAGCGTTGCGGGCGACCGCGGCGCTCGAACAAGCCGGGA
>CAYZFV010000084.1:0-7044 GCA_964477765.1 uncultured Candidatus Kuenenia sp. | reverse complement strand
CCGCCGCCTCCGCCGCCGAGCGGGTCGCGAAGGTCATGCTTGAAGAGTTCGGGGACGCATTCCCCGCAGCCGAGAACGCATCAGACTTTGCGCACCTCGCAAACCGCTATGCGGCCGCGGCGATCAACTCCGATACTCGAACGTGAACTGCCCCGGCATCGGCACCGGGTACTTGCCGTCGGCATCGGCGGCGAGGATCGCCGGGGAACTGTCGGTGAGCGTCGCCACGCCGGCGGTGAGGTCGTCGGGGCAGTCGAGCATCTCGTGAAACGTCACCGTCTTGCCGGTGTGGGCCGCAAACCGCCCCATCGCCGTCACGAGGCTCGCCTCGGCGCCGCGCTTCGCTTCGTTGTATGGCGTGTTGCCCACGATCGCGGCCACGAGGTCCTCCCACTCGATCCGGTAGGGGCTCTTCTCGGGCTGGGCGGCCGTCCAGAGGATGTTGTCTTTGTCCATCGACGGGCTCTTGTAGATCGTCGACTTGGCCGGCGAGTGGCCGCGTTCCGAGATCGTGAAGGCGCCCTTCGAGCCCTGCCCAAACACGCCAAATTTCTGCTCACAGTCTTTCATCGTGCGGCCGGAGTAGAAAAACTTCGCCCCGTCGGCAAACGTCCACTCCACGCCGTAGCTGTCGAAGTTTTGGTCGTTGACCTTGCCCTGGAAGTGGCGGCCCCCGACCGCCTCGGCCTTCACCGGCCAGGCGTTTTTCATCCAGCAGACCTCGTCGATATGGTGGACGTAGAAGTCGCTGAACACGCCGCCGCTGGCCCAGATGAAGTTGTGGAACCGCTTGCACTGCCAGAAGAGTTCGCTCATTCCTTCGGGCGGGCCGGGATAGAGATCCATCGGCATCACCGGGCCGTGCTCGCGGTAGCCGTAGAAGGTGAGCAACTCGCCGGCTTCACCGTTTTGGAGCCGGTCAAACAGTTCCCGCCGGGCGACGCTGTGGCGACACATCAGCCCCACGCCCACCTTGAGATTCTTGGCGTCGGCCTGGTCGGCCAATTCAAGGATTCGCTTCGTGCTCGGACCGTCGATCGAGACGGGCTTTTCCATGAAGACATGCACGCCCTTCTCGATCGCGTAGGCGAAGTGGGCCGCGCGAAACGCAGGGGGCGTGGCAAAGACTGCGACGTCGATGCCCGGCCGGAGGCAGTCGACCGCCTGCTTGTAGGCCTCGATGCCGACGAAGCAGCGGTCGTCGGCGACATCGACTTTTTCCTTGAACTGATTGGTCAGCCCCTTCCGCTTGTTGTCGATCTGCTGCTGGAAGATGTCGGCGATCGCATAGAGCTTCACATTCGCCGCCGGCACCGAGAGGGCGTCGGCCGCCGCGCCGGCCCCGCGACCGCCACAGCCGATAAGAGCCACGCGAATCTCGTCCGATCCGGCGGGGTGCACGGCCGGCGCCGGCGTGGTCTCGTTGGCGGCAACGCTGGACGCCACCGCTCCCACGGCAAGGGCGCTCGTCGCCCCGAGAAAGGTGCGGCGGCTGGCGGCGGTGTTTTCAGAAACAGTGGGCAGCGGCATGATTGCTCTCCTCAAGGCCGACGCTCAACCCCCGTAGGCGGACAGCGTCGAGGTTCTCTTCAAATCATCGTCAAGTGATCGATGCGGCACAATTCGCATCGACGTCAATTCTTTATGATATTCCTTCACGGCCGCTTCAGGGGCCAACTGGTCGTCGGCGACCGCCCGCAGGAGCCGCACAAACGTCAGCTGGTCCTCGGCGGCGTTGATTTTGCGGCCGAAGAGGGCCACGCGGGCCCCATATCGCTTGGCCTCGGCGACCAGGGCGAAGGCGTCGTGGGTGGTGCCGGCCCCACCGCCGAGGATCCCGACCACGACCGACGTGTCGTAGGCCGCGAGTTGTTCGGTCACCTCCGGGCCGAGGTATGGGATCTTGAGGAACACCGGCCGCCCCGCGCGGGGTACACCCGCCAGGGCCCGCACCACATGATCGGCCAGGAAGCGGGCGATGTCGCGGGGCTTCTCGTCGGCGTTGCGGCCGGGCACCCGACCGAGCGCGTTGGGGAAAAACACTTCAAGGAAATGCCGGAAGCCCGCCTGCTCGGCCGCCAGACGAAACTCCTTGTAGGCCAGCAGCATGTCGCGGTCGAGGTGGGCATCGTCGTTGAGCGTGAGGGAGAAGAGACCGAGATCGACAGCCGGCTTCGCGTTGCTGCCGAGGGGAATTGCCCGGCCATGCTGGGCCTGCGGGATCGTAATCGTGGAGAATGGGAGAGCCGGCTGCTTCGCGTAGTCGCCCGTGCCGGCGGCCAGCCAGATATCGGTCGTGTCGTTCATCCGCACGGCGGGCGTGACGGGTGAGTCGGCAAACAGTCCTTCGTCGATCGCGAGGCATTCGCTCGTGCTCCCACTCATCAGCATGATGTCGACAAGCCCCTGCCGCACGATCTCGCGGATCTGGTCGCGGTAGTCGTTGATGGAGCGGTAGGGGCCGATCCCGGCCGTGCCGGCGGGCCGCAGCCCGGGAGCGGCCAGGCCAAACGCCATGTCGGCGTCCTTGGCGTCGGCGAGAATGAAGTCGCGGCAGTCGGGGTCGGCCACGATCCGGGCGAGTTTGGCGTCAAGCGTCTTGGCGGGGGAGGCCTTCATGGCATCAGCGTATCGAATGCAGCCGCCCTCGGCCCGTCCGCCAAAAAATCATCAAACAAACGCAAGAAACCAGCCTTGACAGGAGGAACTCAGGATAGAATGCACCCATGGTTTCCCCGCAGTTCACCACGAAGGCCACGGATCGCTGGACGGACGGCGTTTCTCCCGAAGGCGTGCTCGACATGGCGCTGCGGGGTACCCGTGAGCAGTGGTGGGAACTGTACGAGCGGGCGCGGAGCGACGTCAAAATCCGCATCCTCCTCCGTCGTCTGCTCGAGCGGGCTGACCCAGACCTCCGGGGTGGAGTGGCCTTGTGGCAGAGTCTGCTCGACCGGTTCGAAGCGGCAGAGGCAGCGTCTGAGGGGCACCGTTGAGCCAACCGTCTCCACACCCGCACTTCGATCGACTGGTTGAAAAGGCCAAAGCGATCCAGGCTCGGCTCATCTTTTTGCCGACGGTCGCCGTGGGTGGCACGGCAGCCGCGCTGTATGCGAGGCACCGCGTGTCGCTTGATGTTGACTTCGTTTCTCCGCTCCTCGCATCGCGGTTTGATGACGTGGAAGACGCGTTGCTCGAGATGGATGATTTCGTCGTTTCCCGTCTGCGCCGCCCCGTCCTCATCCTCGGGGCTCTTGACGGTGACGAAATTGGTTTACGGCAACTTCGCCGACAGCAGCCGCTGGAGGCTGTCGAGTTGGACGGATTATGGGTTCCGACGCTCCCTGAACTCATTCGTGTCAAGGCGTTTGTGCTGTCTGATCGCCGGGTCGTCCGCGACTACATCGATGTGTGTGCGCTTGTCCGGACAGCGGGGTTGCAGGCCGCGGTTGCGGCAATGGAATCGTTCGATTCGTTGTACGACGGCCTTACGCGGGTGGGTGCACTGACAAGCTTTGCAGAAGCCGCCTATGACGAGCCTGTCGATCTCGCCGACGTCGATCTTTCCAGTTGGCGTTCCCTCGATCTCGCCTACCGTGACTTCGACCGGGTGTTGAAGGAGGTGCGCGAGTTTGCGGTGCTTGCCGTTGAAGCGGCAGCGAAGCGTCGTCGCCGTTGATCCAACTCTCGCCGCGGTGATACCCGGGGCCCTCAAAATCAATTTGATCCCTCGGTAATGGTGACCCCTTGTCACCGCTGTATCGGATCAGGCAGGGGTGTCGGCCCGGCATGCCACCAGCTCACCGCCGCCCAAGGCCCCGAATACTGGGCCAGCCTGCAGGCTGCCCTCGGCGACTGGCTCATGACGCTCCCCAAGCCGGTCGGCGTGATGGCGTGCGACGACGGCCGCGCCCGGCATGTGCTCGAAGCTTGCCGCACCCGTGGTCTGCGTGTGCCACACGACGTGGCTGTGATCGGCGTGGATGATGATGAACTGATCTGTGAGCTCGCGGTGCCACCGCTCACGAGCATTCGCCAGGCCGCCCGCCGCATCGGCTACGAGGCTGCCCGGCTGCTCGATGTCCGCATGCGATCCCGTGGCGGTAGCGGTTCCCCGCCGCCGGCCGGCCACCGTCGTCGGCCTGCCGGCGCTGGCCCTCGCCCTGCTCTATCTCGCCACGCGGCCCGATCTCACCGGCCCGCGCCGCATCCCGCGGTGGATGCTCGTCGCCGCCTGCATGGGCCTCGCGGTCACGCTGTTTCTCACCGCCCGCACGTTCATGCAGCTCAAAGCGGTTTTTTCGTGAGCCAAGCTCGGGAAATAAAACCGCTCAACCCGCGCGAGAATTCGCTTCACGGAGGTTGAGGAAATCGGGCTTGTGTGCGACGATCCTCGCGTCGGGCATTCGTGAGAATGGGTCGATTTTCAGCTTCGCTTGCACTCTCCGCGGCCCGGTATAGTGGCCGCCATGCGAAAACTCGCATCCCTCCAGATTGTGAAAGATGTACGGCCGATTCCCGGTGCGGACAACATCGAGGCCGTGGGCGTACTTGGCTGGCAGTGCGTGGCGAAAAAGGGGGAGTTTCGCGAGGGCGACCGCTGCGTCTATTTCGAGATCGACAGCCTCCTCCCCGAGGAGCCGCGGTATGAGTTTCTGCGGCGATCGTCGTTCAAGCCCGACCTCGGCAAATTCAAGCTTCGCACCGTGCGGCTCCGCAAGCAGTTGAGTCAGGGCCTCGCCCTCCCCGTCGGGCTGTTTCCCGAGGCGGGCGGCCTGCCGATCGGCTCCGACCTCACGGCGTCGCTCGGCGTGGAGCAGTACGAGCCGCCGATCCCCACGTTCATCGCCGGTGACACCCGCTCCTTCCGATGGCCGATTCCCAAAACCGATGAGATCCGGGTGCAGCAGGACGATGAGCACTCGTTTCTCACCGCGCTCACCGGCAAGCCGTACTCCATCACCCTCAAGCTCGACGGCACGAGCTGCACGTTCATCATCGATCCCAGGGACGGGGAGTTTCATGCCTGCGGCCGCAACTACAGCTACAAACAGAACGCCGAGCACGCCTTCTGGAAGGTCAATGATCGCTACGGGATCAAGGCGGGTCTCGAGGCGCTCGGCGGGCGACTCGCCCTCCAAGGAGAGCTCGTGGGGCCGGGCATCCAGGGCAACAGGCTGGGCCTGAAGGAGGTGGATTATTACGTGTTTACCGTGGTCGACACGGCCACCGCCGCGCGGCTTCCGCTTGATGAGGCTCAGGCTGTCGCCGCGAAGCTCGGCGTGCCATTTGTGCCGATTCTCGAGCGTGGCGATGCGTTCCCGTATTCTCAGGCCGATCTGCTGGAGAAAGCGAAGGGCCGCTATCGGGATCACTTTCCAGGGGCCGAGGAATCGCAGCCGCGGGAGGGCATCGTCGTGCGGAGCCTCTGCGGCAAGATCAGCTTCAAGGCCATCAACAACGATTTCCTTCTCGCCGAGTAAAGCCCATGACGCTCCCTATCTCGGCACCCGGCCCCGAGAGCAGCGCGGCGAGATCCGACGAGGGCGTGCGGGCGTTCTCACAGTTTCGTGTGTGGCGGAAACTTTCCAGGATTCCACAAAAATATCGCGGCGCCTGATCGCTGGAACCGACATTCGCTACCAGATGTCGGCCAAGTGAACACGCAGGCTGCCGTCGATGGCCGTGATGGGATCGGTCGGCGGTACCAGGCGATACAGACCGCCTTCGAGCCGGTACCGCTCCAGCCGCAGGTTTTCCGGGTCGGCAACCCAATACTCTCCGACCCCCGTTCGCTCGTAAAGCTGCTTCTTGAGCGACGTGTCGATGGCCGCGGTGGACGGGGAGAGAATCTCCACGACGAGGTCGGGGGCTCCCACGGTTTTCGTATCGGTGATCATCCGCGTGCGATCCTTCAGCACCACCACCAGATCGGGCTGCACGATATCGTGATCGGTCAGTTGCACGTCCACCGGGGCGTTGAAGACAAGGCCGAGCCCGGCGAGTTCCACCTGCGAGTAGAGTTGATATTGGAGTCGCTTCGACACCGTCTGATGAGTCGTGGACGGGGCCGGTGTCATGTAATGGTCTCCGTCAATGATCTCATGCCGCCGGCCGTCATCCGGAAACAGGCAATACTCGCGGTAGCCGAGCTTGGCTCGCGGCGGGCGGGCCCACGTTGATGGAGACGTGTCGGTAGCCATCACGATGTTCCTGCGGCGGTCCTGTGGCTCATTGTCTCGCAATGGATAAATATATATACGGAAGTTCAGATGGTGTCAATTGTCCGCCTTCGCCCCACCCGGGTTTCACGGCGACGACTTTGACCTCGTAGAACGTCTTGCCCACAAACCCATCGGGCAGCGTCGACGCCGACCGCGATCACGGCGAAGCGGACTCGGCTGGGGCGTTCATGCATTCTGTATATCGGAAAAATGCTCTGTCGGAATGTCCCTCATGTGGGCAAGCCGTTTGTCCGGTCGGGACAGAAAAGTTTTGCTTTCTTTGCGCGGCGATTCCGTTTTTCTCTTCCAATCCTGCGTGCCCAGAAGACGACTAAATTCAAGCTGCCGACGCGAGGATTGGACGTCCGGATCAGACGCATGCTTGGTTTCTCCCCACCGAGGTTGCCCAATTCGGCAAAAACCTTCATTTTTTCGTGATGGGCTTTTGTTATTTACGTTTCACAAGTGAGCCCGCGGCCTGGCTCGGCAGCCGTGGCTCGCCGAATCCCGACTGTCTGTCATGATGACACCCATGACAACCCTGACGCCCATGCCAGCCGCACCGCCAAACCTCCAGCCGCTCGCCGCCCGGCTCGCAGGCGAACTGCTCACCGATGACCTCGCACGCACGATCTACTCGACCGACGCCTCGGAATACCAGGAGCGACCGCTGGCCGTCGCCTTCCCCAAGTCCGATGCCGACGTCGCCGAACTCGTCCGCTTCGCGGCGGCCCACCGCATCGGGCTGATCCCGCGGGCCGCCGGCACGTCGTTGGCCGGCCAGGTGGTCGGCAACGGGATCGTGGTCGATCTCGGCCGCCAC
>CAYZFV010000083.1:0-7225 GCA_964477765.1 uncultured Candidatus Kuenenia sp. | reverse complement strand
GTGATTCCGGCAAAAGAGAAAAAGCGGGCGAAGGGACTCGAACCCTCGACATCCAGCTTGGGAAGCTAGCGCTCTACCAACTGAGCTACGCCCGCGCAGGAACTCTTTTGACCAGATCGCCGAACCGGCGGAATCCTACCTCAAAAGAAGACCACCGCCACCCCGAGCATGAGCACCAGCCAAAACAGGCTGCTCTCCTCAAACCACACCAGGCACTTGAAGTAGACCCACGACAGCACAAACGTGAGCCCCAGCCAAATCTGCCACGACCGCCAGCTGTTTTGCCAATACCCGGTGTCCCCCAGCAGAATCATGAAGACATAGCTCAGCAAGGCCGAGCCCGCCGTGTAGAGGAGGCTCAGGGCGAAGATCTGATTCCGCATCGGCTCCGCCTTCACCAGGGCGCCGACCAGGCTGAAAAACAGGAAAAACTTCAACCCCAGATAGATCATCTCGGTCGAACTGTAGACCATGGCGCCGGTTCTCTGCGGGAATCCCGCCGGGGTAGACTGCTGCGGCCGAAAGACACGTGCGAAGCGTACCAGATCGGCTGAGGGCAAGAGAACCGACAGGCTGAAGCCTGTCTTCCATTCAGTTCGAGGAGGATGCGATGGGGCATGAACAACCGAAGCAGGCGGAAGCGGCCCCCAAGCGGCGTTGGTTTTCTGGCCAGGTGAAAGCGCTGCTGCTCACGACTCTGCTGGCGGTGATGCTGCTCGTGGCCGCGGTGCCCTGGTATCTCTCGACCCCCGGCATCATGTCGCGCATCGTCGCCCGGGCGGTTCCCGACCTCCTCGCCGAAGTGACCTTCGACCGCGTCCGCATCGGCTGGCTCGGGCCGATCCGGCTCGATGGCATTCGCGTCGTGCCCAACGATGGCGCCGCGTCGCCGCTCGAGATCCGCCGCATCGAAGTGAGCCACGGATTTGCCTCGATCCTCGTGACAGGTGGCGATCTGGGCCGCGTCCGAGTCGAGGGCCTCGAGGCCGATGCCGTGTTCGACGCGAGCCGCACCTCCAACTTCCGTTCCCTCTTCGCCGAGCCCACGCGGCAGCCTGCCGGCCCGCCGGCCGGCGGTGGCCGCCGCCGCAGCCTGGTGAGCATGCGGCTGGAAGTCGATGACGCCCGGGTGCGAATCGCGGGCCCATGGTCACCCGAGCCGTGGCAGAGCGATCCGATCGACATCCGGGCGGCCCTCGGCCCGGCCCAGCGCGGCTGGCAGAGCGAATGGACGATCGAACCGGTGCAGCTGCTCACGCATGCGCGGCTCGAGCCGGCCGTGGCCTCGAGCGTGCTGGCCTACATCGCACCCGTGCTCGCCGACGCCACCCGCACCGGCGGCGAGTTTTCGCTGCGGCTGAACGGGGCCACGCTGCCGGTAGGCGATCCGGCCGACGGCACGCTTGCCGGCCTGCTCTCGATGCATCGCGTCGATCTCGGGCCCGGGCCATTGGCGGTGAAGACGCTCCAGGAACTGCCGCTGCGGCTGCCGCCCCCGCCGACGATCCGCTTTGCGGATGAAGCGAATGTTGACTTTCGGCTGGGAGAGCGCCGCATCTGGCATACGGGCCTGGAGTTTGGCATCCCGCTCAAACAGTCCGACCTGCGGCTCGATGTGCACTCCAGCGGATCGGTGGGCCTCGATGACGACTCGCTCGACCTCAAGCTCGAACTGCCGATCCCGGGAGCGTTGCCCCAGGATCGGCCGGTGATCGCCTCGCTTGCGGGCCGCAAGATCTCGATCGGTGTCGGGGGCACGCTCGACGAGCCGAAAGTCCTCTTCGACGGCAGCATCAAGGAAACGGCCGGTGCCGCGCTGGCCGAGGTGATCGAGCGACTACGGCGGCCGGGCTCGGTTCCGCAGCGGGGCGACGCTCCTGTGATGCCGCACGGCGCCCCGCCGGTCGACGCCAACGCCCGCTCCACCACGGCCCCCTCCGCCGACGGACAGCAGCCGGAATCCCCCCCGGCTCCATCTGCCCTCGAAGGCCTCAAGGCGAAGCTGCCTCCCGAACTGAGCCAGGATCCCACGGCCGACGCCGTGATCGATCTGGTGGGCGACGTGCTCCAGGAGGTGGCCAAGCGTCGCGCCGAGCGAAAAGCAGCGGAGGCTGCCAACCCGGGCCAGGAGCCCCCGCGCGGCCTCCGCCGACGCCGCCCGCCACCGGAGTAGGACAGGCTCAGCCTGTCACAAAATGTGGCTTCAGCCTGTCACAAATATCGACAGGCTGATGAAGCCTATCGTACCGGCACCAAAAAACCTGGGCCTCCCTTGCGGGAAGCCCAGGTCTCTGTGCATCGATCACCGCTCGCGTGCATCAGGGCTGACCTGACGCGAGAGGCAATTCGTCGCGGGCTCAGGTGGCAGCGGGAGCGGCCGGAGCTTCAGGGGCAGCCGGGGCAGCCGGAGCGGCTTCCGTCGGGGTGCCTTCCATGATCACGCCTTCACCGGAGCAATCGCCACCGGCGCAGCCGCCCGACACGCAATCGCTGCAACCACCTTCGTAGCTGCCGCAATCACCACACGAGCCATACTCCATGCTCTCACAGGCGCCGCACTCAGCGGCAACGGCTTCGCCGTGGCAGCGGTGACGACGACCGTGGCACCGCTCGCGGCGCTCGCAGCGGTGAACCCGACCGTGGCAACGGGCACGACCATGGCAGCCATGACCGGCGACGGCCGACGAATCCGCACCGGTGAGGGCGATCGCGACCACCGCAAAAAACATCGCAACTGCAATACCAAGGAAACGCTTCATCTCAAACCTCCAGGGATGGAACCAAACGCACGGAGCGTTTAGAAGCCGTCGTCTCTCAACCCCGATCCGGGACGGCTACCGGACCAAAGCGACTGAACGATCTCCGGATCGCTCCAGCAATTCCCGAGCGGAAACCTCCGGGCAACCGGCAGCGCTGCCCTGCGAGGGCTGCGGGTTGGCGAAGATATAACGACTGCGGAAACTAGGCAAAAAGACTACTCTGCGCAGGACGGCTGTCAAGAAAAGACTGAAATGTGCGCGGAATGCGCAGGATATTCTGCGTCAGCCCTGGTCCGAAAACCGTTATTTACTCGACTGCGGGCTGCTGGCCGCTGCCGCCGCGGGCCGTGCGGGGCTGGTTTGCCGGAGTCCCGGCCGGCGTTCCGTCCCGCCCGGCTCCCGCCTCGAGCCGCTTGTGGAGTTCGGCCGCCACGAGTTCCTGTTTGGCCACCATGTCGGCCGGATCCTCAAAATTCAGCAGAAGGGGCGGCATGTCGTCAAACACCCGCATCGCCATGCCCACCACCCGCCAGCCCTCCGGGTCGAGCCGCACCACCCACACCACGTTGTCGGTGGTGGTAAACCCATCGGCATCGGTGTCGGTCCAGGTGGTTGCCACGTGCATCAGATCTTCGGAGTCGCCGACGATCTCACACTCCCGAATCGAGTAGGTGGCCGAGGCCGGCACGGGCGGGGCGACCGAAATGCCCATGTCCTTGGTCTTCGCCGCCGCCACCTTGGTGAGCATGCCTCGCGCCGCGGCATCGTCACCACGTTTCACGGCGTCGAGAAAGCTCGCCACCGCAGCCTTGGCCGGTTCGACCGCCGTCGACGCGGGGGCCGACACCGCCTGGCCGCCGGAGCACCCCAACAGCGGAATCGCGACCATCACCAGGCAGCCGGCCACAAATGATCCGGCCCACACCGACATCATCCACGGAAGAGGCAGCTTGGAACGATTTGCCGACCGTTGCGGGACAGGCCCAGAAGCCATGATTCAAACCTCGTGTGATCGCGTGTGAAGGGCCGCCGTCGGCTGCGAACCGCGGGCGGCGGCGAAGGGTGACGGGCCGCACCCGGGTGGTCAAGGTGAAAACAGACCGCCGGGCTCGGGTTCGTCACCTGTCGCCAATCCACGTATGATGTCGGCATGCATTCGTCGAAATGCCCACTCCAATTCGTCGGTCGGGCCCTCGGGATGCTTGCCCTGTTTGCCCCCCTGCTCTGGCTCTCGACGGTGCATGCCCAGTTTGGCCGCTCGCGACCGGCGGGCCCGCGGCAGCGGGCCGAGCCACCCCGATCCTGGCCGCAGAGCACGGCCGGACAGTTCTTCCCCGATGCCTTCGCCGAACTCGAAGGCCCGCGGCCGCGCTTCGACAAACCTCCCGAGCCCGCGCCCGGTGGCCCTTCCGGCGGTGACACCAACCCCGCTGGCGTCGGCTCCTGGGCGTCGTTCGTCTCCGGCGACACGCTCGCCGACGAGGTGAAGATGCGGAAGATCGACATCGACAAACTGATCGCCAAGAAGCGGGATTTTGTCGGCGGTGGCTACCTCGAGGCCCGCGACAGCTTTGCCTCGATCGCTGCGGCGCTGGCCGTGATCACGGTCTACGACGGCGATGTGCGCTGGAAGGAAACCGCCCCCCGCGGCCGCGACCGGTTTGCCGCCGTGGCCGTCGAGTGCAACAAGGGCAACGACCAAACCTTCGCCATCGCCACCCAGGCCGCGGAGGACTTGCAGAAGCTCATCAGTGGCAGCCGCCTCGAAGGGGCGCCCACGGAGGCGGAGGCGGGAGACTGGAGCCGCATCGCCGCCCGGCAGCCCTTGATGGCGCGACTGGAGCGGGCGGAAAAGGCCCTCGCCGAAGTGTCGGCCACCGAGGCCGCCTTCACGAAGGACTCCGAGCGACTCCTTCACGAGGCCGAGATCGTGGCGCTGATCGGCGAATTCATCCAGCAGCCGCAGTGCGATGATTTCGACGACGAGACCTACCGCGAGTATGCGTCGACGATGCGGGACGCCGCCGTTCAGGCCGCCGCCGCGACACGCAAGGGAGAATTCGCCGCCGCGCAGTCGGCCATCTCCACCCTCCGCAAGTCGTGCGACACCTGCCACGCCGACTATCGGTGAAACGGCTGGAGCGGGATCATCTCGGCCAGGCCGGCGGCGACGAGTTCCTGGCCGCTCACATACCGATGGGTCCGCACCCAGGCGTCGATCGTGGCCGGTGAGGTGCCAAACAGCTCGGCGAGAAACACATCCATTTCCTTTTCGAGCGCGCCGAAATGCCGCGACCATTCGGCGGCCTCGGTGATGCCGATGTGTTCCTCGCTCTGCCACTTCATCGGATGGAAGAGCAGCACGCTGTAGGGCGTGACCAGCCGCCGCGTGCAGGCCGCAAACGGCCAGACCGCCGCCGACGAGCATTCTCCGGTCACGATGCCCGTGGCCCGGATGCCGCGCACCTTCAGCAGCGTGACCAGCGACATCGCGCAGTAGGGGCTGCCCCCGGGCGAGTCGAAATAGATCGTGCATTCCGCCCCCGGCTCGACGCTCAGGATGCGGTCGGTGAGATCGGCCTCCGCCTCGGTGAGGTCGCCCACAAGGGCGATCTCGAGCGGTCCCTCGCGGTCCTCGTCTCGGCTGTCTTCGTGCCCCTCATCGCGGCGGCGGTCGTGGCGCTTCATGAAACTGGCGGTCGCTGGCGAACGGGGGAAAACTCGGCGGCATCGTAAGAGCCGCGGAGCCGGCTGTCTATGTGGCGGCCGCCCCGCGGACAGCCCGGCGGCGGCCACACGTCCCCGGCAGGCCGCTTTCGCCTATGGTACAGTCTGAAACGCGTGTGACCGGCTTCCTCTCTGGTTCCTTTCTCCTAGGAGATCCCTCGATGCGACTCCCGACGCTGCTGACCTGCTTTGCGATGACAGCCCTCATGCTTGGTGCCGCCACTGCCCGCGGGCAGGCCGTGGCCGACCAGGCCGCATTCACGATCGCCGACGGCGGGTTTTCGCTCGCCGCCCCGGCCGACTGGAAGCGGGTGCCGCCCAAATCGCGGATCGTGGAGACGGAGTTTGAGGTCCCCGGCGTTGGCGATACGGCAGCGGGCCGGATCACGGTGATGGGCGCCGGGGGCACGGTGGCGGCCAACATCGACCGCTGGTGCGGCCAGTTTTCCCAGCCCGATGGCAGCGATACCAAAGCCAAGACGACCACCAAGAAGCTGTCGCTCGCCGGCTGCTCCGTGACGATGGTCGATATCCCCGGCACCTACAAGGACATGCCCGGCGGTCCGTTCGCCGGGGGGCAGGCGGTCGAGCGGCCCGACTATCGCATGCTGGCGGCGATCATCGAAACACCGGAGTCGGGCAACTACTTTCTGAAGTTTTACGGCCCCGCCGCCACGGTGGCGCGGCATGCCGACGGCTTCCGCACGATGATCGAAGGCCTCGTCCCCGCCACGAAGTGAGAGCATGAAGGTTCAGGAATTTCTCGAGCACCACGGCATCGCCGGCAACCCGTTTGCCGAGGAGGATGCGCAAAACGACACCGTCTTCAAGCGAACCTGCCTGGAGACGACGTTTCATCCGGCGTGGGACAAGATCTTCGGCGATGCCGCCGAGCCGAGCACGTCGATCGTGTTTGGTGAGAAGGGGGCCGGCAAGACCGCGCTCAAGCTGCAGATGCAGCGGCAGTATGACCGCCACAATGCCGACCATCCCGAAGCCCGCACGTTTGTCGTGCTCTATGACGACTTCAACCCGTTTCTCGACCGGTTTGTGAGCCGGGTGGGTCCGGGCCGCCCCGTCGAGAAGGCGCTCGCGCAGTGGAAGCTGTGGGACCACATGGACGCGATCCTCGCGCTCTCCGTCTCGCAGCTGTGTGACGAGATCATCGATGGCAGCCGCTCGGCGCATCATCTGCCGCCATCGAAGGCCCGCGACATGGCGGTGCTGGCGGCCTGCTACGACCAGTCGACGACGGCCACCTTCCCCACCCGCTGGCGGGCGATTCGCCGCCGCGTCGGCTACCACGCCTGGCGGGGCCTGTGGCCGCTGGCGGTGGGGCTCGTGGCCACGCTTGTGATGGCCGCGGCCCTCGGCCTCGGCTTCGCGCGGCAAGGATCGCCGGCCTGGGCCGGCGTATGGTGGCCATGGGCGGCGGTCGCGGCCGCCTGGACGCCCTGGCTCGTGCGGCGGGCCCGCAGCTGGTGGCGGGCCTGGCGGATCGTGCGGAGCATGCGCACGGGCAACCGCACCGTGGGCCAGCTCACGCGCACGCTGGCGCGGATCCCGGAAGTCGACCTGGCGGGCCAGCCTCTGCCGCGGGCCGCCCGCAGCGACGACCGCTACGAGATGCTCGGCAAGCTGCAGGGCGTGCTCGCCTCCTTCGGCTTCACGGGCATGGTGGTGATCGTCGACCGGCTCGACGAGCCGCATCTGATCAACGGCTCGGCCGAGCGGATGCG
>CAYZFV010000082.1:0-5981 GCA_964477765.1 uncultured Candidatus Kuenenia sp. | reverse complement strand
TCTGGAGAAGCCGCAGATGGGGAGGGGGATCCTGCTCGGCGGTGTGCCGGGGGTGGCGCCGGCCAACGTGCTCGTGCTCGGGGCCGGGGCGGTGGGGGCCAATGCCGCGAAGGTGGCGGCGGGGTTTGGCGCCACCATCGCCCTGCTCGACACCAATCTCGAGCGGCTGCGCTATCTCGATGATGTCACGCCCCCCAACATCGACTGTCTCTATTCCGATCGCCATACGATTCGGGAGCGGCTTGGCTGGGCCGATCTGGTGATCGGCAGCGTGCTGATCCCGGGGGCGCGAGCCCCCCATCTCGTGGAACGCGACGACCTCAAGCTCATGAAGCCGGGAGCCGTGATCATCGACGTGGCGATCGATCAGGGGGGCTGCGTGGCGACGAGCCGACCCACCACCCATGCCGAGCCGACGTTCGTCGTCGACGATATCGTGCATTATTGCGTGACCAACATGCCGGGAGCCGTGGGCCGCACGAGCACGTATGCCCTGTGCAATGCCACGCTTCCCTACGTGCTCGAGCTGGCGGAGGCGGGGAGCGTGGAGGCGGCGGCCGACGCGAGCGCGGCGATTCGCTCGGCGGTGAATATCTTGGATGGGCGGCTCGTCTGTCGGGCCGTGGCCGATGCCTTTGGGATGAGTCTATGAGCGTTCCCGCGGCGGTGCAGTGGGTCGGTGGGGTCGACGGCCATGTCGAGCTGATCGATCAGACGTTGCTCCCGGGCCGGCTCGAGCGGCTCGCCTGTCGTGATGTCGACACGGTTATCGAGGCGATCCAGAGCCTCCGCGTGCGGGGCGCGCCGGCCATCGGGATCGCCGGTGGGTATGGCGTGGTGGTGGCGGCCGACGAGGCGCGGCGAACGCAGCCGGCTCCCGCGACGGCCCGGGCCCATGTGTTGGCCCGGGCCGAATCGTTGGCGTCGGCCCGGCCCACGGCGGTCAATCTTCGCTGGGCCGTGGAGCGGGTGCTGCGGGCGATCGAGGGGCTGCCCGAAGACACGCCGGCCGTGACGCTCGGCCAGACACTGCTGGCGGAGGCCCGGGCGATTCACGACGAGGATCGCGAGTTGTGTGCCGCGATCGGACGCCATGGCGCGGCGGTCTTGCCTGCCGGTGGCATTCTCACCCACTGCAACACCGGTGGCCTGGCCACCGGGGGTGACGGCACCGCGTTGGCGGTGGTCACCACCGCCTGGGAGCGGGGGCGGCGGTTCGAGGTGTTTGCCGACGAGACACGACCGTTGCTCCAGGGGGCCCGGCTCACGGCCTGGGAGCTGGTGCAGCGAGGGATTCCGGTGACGGTGCTGGTGGATGCGGCTGCCGGCCACCTGATGAAATCGGGTCGGGTGGCGGCGGTGATTGTCGGGGCCGATCGGATCACGGCCTGTGGTGACACGGCCAACAAGATCGGCACGTATGGGCTGGCGGTGCTGGCCGCCGCGCACGGCGTCCCGTTTTACGTGGCGGCACCATCGAGCACGTTTGACCTCTCGATCGAAAGCGGCGCCGACATTCCGATCGAGGAGCGAGCGGCGCGGGAGGTCACGCATCCGCTCGGTGTGCAGGCGGCCCCTGACGGGGCAGGAGCATTCAATCCGGCGTTTGACGTCACGCCCGCCCGCCTCATCAAGGCGATCATCACCGAATTCGGCGCGATCGAGCCGGTCACCCGTGAGGCCGTGGCCGCCGTGATCCGGCCAAGGGAGGAGAGCCTCAAGGGCGGCGGGGATTGCTTCCACGAAGCCGCGGTGCGCAAGCCTGCGGGATAGTGCAGCGACCGGCGTTGCCGCATGCCACCAGGCTGGCGCCTTCACCAACAAGCCGCCGGCGCGAGCCGGCGGGCTACGCTCGTGGCTTGTCTTGGCATTCCAAGACGTACGTCACCACGCGATCAAGGCTTTCCGACGTATAGACATGTCGATCGCTGCCGCCCCTTGTCCACCACGGACGTGTTTCACCGGTGAACTGCGACAACTGCCGCGATGTCCATGACTTCAATTCCCCGCGAATGCTCCCCGCTTTTCGACCGCTGGCGGCTACAACAGCATGCACATGATTCGTGCGACACGACGAGGCAAGGAGACGCCATCCGCGAAACCTACAATGCTCAGCAATCGCACGCTGGACAACGAGCCGCTCTGCCACCGACAGCACGACTGGAGAGTGCCGCAGTCGTTGCGCCATCGCCTTCGCCAGACTGCCTCGGCCGTTGTGGTAGACGCCTGAACGGGCATACCATCCACGCTGGTCTCCAGGGAGCCAGGATGCATAGGTCGTCCAGGTGACAAAAATAGCGATGGGATCGGGACGGATGCTGGAGCCGATTTCGTGTCGCATGCAATGAGTGTACTGAAGTACAGTTATGCGTCAAGGGGCCGGCGGCCCGTGCTGGCGATTGATACCGCTCAGGCCACCGGGGTCGGGTTCCAGCCACCAGGCTGGCGCCCGGTGCTTTGAGGGGGCGGGGGCAGCGCTGCCACCGGGCTGGCGCCCGGCGCTTTTTGGGGCGCCCGGCGCTTTTTGGGGCGTCAGTCTTCCACCTTCTTCGCCACGCGGAAGACTTCGTCGAGCGTGGTCGCGCCCTCGAGGGCCTTGCGGATGCCGTCCTTAAACATCACCGACATGCCCCCAGCCACCGCGGCGCGGCGGATCTCCTGCGTGGGGGCTCCCTGGAAGGCCAGCTCTCGAATCTTTCCGTTCATCACCATCAGCTCGAAGATGCCCTGCCGACCCTTGTAGCCCTTCCGCTGACAGAGATTGCAGCCACGGCCCTTCATGAAGGTGGCCGTCTTGAGCTGCGCCTCGGTGATACCCGCCGCTTCAAGCTGCACGTCCGACGGCTGATAGGGCTGCTTGCACTTCGGACAGTTGAGCCGGATCAGCCGCTGCGCGAGCACCGCGATCACGCTGGAGGCCACAAGATACGCCGGCACCCCCATGTCGATCATCCGCGTGACGGCGCTGGGGGCATCGTTGGTGTGGAGCGTGCTGAACACGAGGTGGCCCGTGAGCGAGGCCTGGATCCCCATCTGGGCCGTTTCGGTGTCGCGCATCTCGCCCACGAGGATCACGTTGGGGGCCTGCCGCAGCATCGCCTTGATCACGCGGGCGAAGTCGAGCCCGATCTGATGCTTGATCTCCACCTGGTTGATGCCGGTGAGGTAATACTCCACCGGGTCTTCTGCGGTGATGATCTTCGTGTCGGGCTTGTTGAGTTCGTTGAGGGCGGCGTAGAGGGTGGTCGTCTTGCCCGAGCCGGTCGGCCCCGTCACGAGAATGATGCCGTTGGGCCGCTTGATCAGGTTTTTGAACTGCCGGAAGTCGTGCTCGGCGAGCCCCAACTGGCGGACACCCACCTTGATGTTGTCTTTGTTGAGAATCCGCATCACGACCGACTGGCCGTGATTGGTGGGCAGCACGCTCACGCGGAGGTCGTAGGACTTGCCGTCGCCCGAGGTCACCTGGATCCGGCCGTCCTGGGGCCGCCGTCGCTCGGCGATGTCGAGCTTGGAGAGGATCTTGATCCGGGAGAGCATCGCCCCGAGGAGCCGCCGCGGCGGGCTGTCCCGCTCCACCAGCCGGCCGTCGATCCGATACCGCACCCGCACGCGATCCTCGAAGGGCTCGATGTGGATGTCGCTCGCCTTCAGCTCGACCGCCTCGGAAATGATGAGGTTGACGAGCTTCACCACCGGGGCCTCGGAGGTGTCTTCGACCGTCGCCTGGCGAGCCTGCTCCTCGACGGTCGTCTCGGTGAAGTCGATGGCGGTGTTGGTGAATTCCTGCAGCATCGAGTCGCCGCTTTCGCCGTCCAGGATGCCGTAGTGGCGGTTGATCGCCTCCCCGATCTGGTCGCGGGGAGCCACGACAAGGTCGACGTTCGCATTCAGGATGAAGCGGAGCTTTTCCTGGATGTCGAGGTCGGTGGGGTCGCTGGTCGCAATCCGCAGCGAGTCGCCCTCCCGCTCGATCGGAAAGATCGAGTTTTCACGGGCCACGCTTTCGGGCAGCCTGTCGACGATGCTCTGCGGCACGTCGATGCCGGCGACGTCGACATACGGAAGCCGATGCGCCTTGGCGAGGGCCTGCATCACGGCCTCGCTCTTGCCGTAGCCGAGCCGCAGCACCTCCTCGTGGAGCTGCTTGCCGGAAGACGTGGCGGCCTTCACGGCATCAGCGAGTTGCTCGTCGCTGAGGATGCCGTCGTTGAGAAGGAGCGTGGAGAACGTGTCGGCGGCCATGCGAAGATTCGGATGAGGACAGGAGCCCGCCCTACTCTAAAAAGGTGTCGGAATGTTCATAGCCGGGAGCACACGTGCACAAAAACACCAGTTCGTCTCCCCCGGTATTTTCAATGGTATGCCGCAGGCCGGGGGGGATGGCAATCGCGTCGCCCGGGCCGACGGGGCGGGTCTCGCCGCCGAGCGTCATCGAGGCGGTGCCCGAAAGGATGTAATAGATCTCCTCGGTCACCTTGTGGTGGTGGGGGATCGTGGCCTTGCCGGGCGGGAGCCGGGCCTCGGCCAGGCTTTGCTGGCGAATCGCCGAATTGCGGTGGGCCATCAGCTCGCGGATCGTGGAGCCGTCGACCGTTGTGAAGGGGACCGTGTCGCGGTGATTGATGATGTCCATGCGGAAGAGAATAGCACAGGGAGCGGATTTTCAGGCCGCAGCCCGCGTCAGGAAGGTCTGCTCCAGAAGTGCAACACCGCCGGGGGGATCGGCCGCGACTCCCAGCCCGCGGCCGGCAGGCCTGCAGCGTCGAAGGTGTCGTCGCTCTCCACCACAAACACGCTCCCTGCCGGAGACGCCGCCTGCAACACCTCGATCAAGGCCATCAGCTCGGCGGCCCGCTCGCTGAAAAATGACCACGGCGGCGAGACAAACACCAGCCACGGTGCCGACTGCGGCAGGGGCGGCAGCCTCTTCGCCCAGAGGAGCACGTCGCCCGGACGGACCGTCGCCCGCCCCTCCACGTCCAGCGCACGAGCCGACCGGCGGAGTGCGTCGGCCGTCGGGAAATGCCGCTCACCAAACACCGCCTCCGCAGCCCCGCGGCTCAGCGCCTCAAAACCGAGCGCCCCCGTACCGGCAAAGAGGTCGATCGCCACCACGCCCTTCACCCGCGGGCCGATCAGGTCGAAGAGGGTTTCCCGAACCCGGTCTTTCATCGGCCGGGTGCGGGCGGCCGGGGCGAATTCAAGCGTGCGGCCGCGCAGGTCGCCCCCCACGATACGCGGGGCACTGGCGGCCTCGTCCGATTCCGAAACTTTGCGGTGACGAGGCATCTGGCGGTAATGTAGCACGTAGGACAGGTCCCCGACCTGTTGTGCCAACTCCACCGGAATCTCCCATGCCCACTCGCTCGCCGCTCATTTTCACCTGCATCCTTCTCGCGGCCGCCGCGCTCCCGGCTGCCATCGCCTCCCCCGCCAAGGCTGCCGACGCCGCCAAGGCGAAGGCCGACTTCGCCGCCGCTCGCGATGAACTCCGCGAATGCGTGGCCGAACTCACCACCCTCCAAGCCGAATACCAGAAGCCCGGGGCCGACAAGCCGGCCATCGAGACGAAATTCAACGCCACCAAGACCCGCGCCCAGGCCGCCAACGACCGGCTCGAGGCATCCGCCTTCGAGGCGATCGCCGCCGCCCCCGCCGATGCTTCCGTGCTCGATGTCTGCGGCACGCTGCTGGCCGTGGCCATGCAGAAAGACGACCCCACCACCGTGCTCGCCCGGGCCAAGGAGCTCGACACGGCCGGTGTGAAAAATGGTGACATCGCGATGATGGCGGCCGACTCGGCCGTGAAGCTTTCGCGGCTCGACGACGCCGAAGCCTGGCTGAAGAAGGCCGAGGCGGCGGGCGTCGACAAGCAGAAGGTGGCGGGGCTGATGCAGGCCATCGAGCGGGATCGGCCGAAGATCGAGAAGGAGATGGCGGCTCGCGAGGAAGAGGCCAAGGCCGACGACCTGCCGCGG
>CAYZFV010000081.1:0-3324 GCA_964477765.1 uncultured Candidatus Kuenenia sp. | reverse complement strand
TGTTGGTGGGGAACTGGTCGGTGTCCCAGCCCACGAGCGTGTCGCCGGTGTTGGCGTCGATCGAGCCGAGGAAGCCCTGCATGCCGGCATATTCGAGTTCGTGCTGCATCTCGTGGCCGGCGAGCGTGGCGTGGTTGGTCTCGATGTTCATCTTGACGTGCCGCTCGAGCCCGTAGGTCCGCAGGAAGTTGATGCAGGTGGCGGAGTCGAAGTCGTATTGATGCTTCATCGGCTCCCGCGGCTTGGGCTCGAAGTAAAACTGGCCTGTGAAGCCGATCTCCTTGGCATAGTCGACCGCCATGTGCATGAAGGTCGCGAGATGGTCGACCTCCCGCTTCATGTCGGTGTTCCAGAGACACTGGTAGCCCTCCCGGCCGCCCCAGAACGTGTAGCCCGTGCCCCCGAGCCGGTGGGTCACCTCGAGGGCCTTCTTCACCTGTGCGGCGGCGAAGGCAAACGATTCGACATTGGGGCTCGTGGCGGCGCCATGCACATACCGCGGATTGCTGAACAGGTTGGCCGTGCCCCAGAGAAGTTTCTTGCCGCTCTTTTTCTGATGCTCCTCGAGCCGGTCGGCGACGGCGTCGAAGTGTTTGTTGCTTTCGGCGAGGGTGGCGCCTTCCGGGGCGACGTCGCGGTCATGAAAGCAGTAGAAATCGCAGCCGAGTTTTTCCAGAAACTCAAACGCCACGTCGACCCGCTTGAGCGCCATCGTGAGCGGATCGCTTTCGGTCTCCCAGGGTCGGACCATCGTGCCGGGGCCGAACGGGTCGCCGCCGGTGCCGCGGAGGGTGTGCCAATAGGAGACGGCGAAGCGGAAGTGATCCCGCATCGGCCTGCCTTCGACGAGGGCGTCCGCGTCGTAATGCCGGAACGCCAGCATGTTTTTCGACTGCGGGCCCTCGTACTGAATCCTGCCGATTCCAGGGAAAAACTCTGCCATCGAACCACTCCTGAAAGTGCCTGAAAGAAAAACGTCACGGCGGCGAAGGGCTGCCGCCGGGCGATAGATATACCGCAGAACCGGCGATTTGTCGCGTCGGCTACGGCCGTGGCAGGTCTTCGATCACGATGTCATCGAGAAGGAGCGTCCCAAAAACTCGTTTCAGGGCGAGAGGTGGCTGATTCATTTCGACTGAAACTCCCGGCTCGCGACGAGGGCCTGGAAGAACTCACGCAGTTGCCAATCCTTGGCCTTGGCCTGCGACGTGATGTGTTGGACGAGTACATCATCGGCGAAGCCACAGGGGCGGCCGAGCGCATATTCGAGGAGGGCCTCGGTGAAGCCCGTCGCAAAAGCTTCGACACGGTCAGCCACGATCTCCCGCAACCGGAAGAAGTCTTTGAAGGCGGGGCCGCCGTGCAGTTTGCCGGCGGGGTCGATCTCCCACTCCTTCCTGCCGAGGCCCCGTTTCTCGTCGCTATCGGTCGTCCGCCACAGCCCCGCGGCGTCGAAGTTTTCGAGACGGAAGCCGAGTGGGTCGAACCGCCTGTGGCAGCCGGCGCACTGCGGCTCTTCCTGGTGGGCTACGAACCGCTCGCGGGTGGTGAGCAGCTTCCCTTCCAACCGTGAAAGTTGAGGCACGTTGGGCGGCGCCGGCGGCGGTGGATCGTTCAAGAGACGCTTCACCACCCACACGCCGCGGTGCTTCTCGGAGTCGAACTCGTAGAAGTCGAGCCGCTCCATGTGGAGCCACTGGTGGAGGAAGCCGGCCAGGAAGGCGTCGAACCGGTCGCTCACGATCAGGCGGTCAACGTGCGCCGCCAGCACTTCGGGCTTCGCCAGCTCACCGCGGGTCGCGTAGCCCAGCAGCTCGTCGTCCGGCGGTCCACTCCAGAGAAAGTACGACACTCGGTTGGCCAGCTCCGCGCCCGAAAGGAGTCGGGGCTGCCCCGCCGCGCCGGGCTCCGCCAGATAGAGAAATGGCGGTGAGGCGAGGACGACGGCAAGCGGGTGGGCAAGAGCGGCCTCAAATGTGTCGCCCGCCGCCATGCGGGCTGCAAAGATTTTCGCCAGCCGGTCGATGAACTCCGCCTCGGGCGGCGCGCCGCGAAACGCCCGCTTCGCCAATCGCTCGATCACCTCCCTTGCTCCGGCGGCGTCCTGCGTGGCCGCGATCAGTGACACCGGCTCCGGCGTGCCCGGCTCCGGCGGCAGCGGCCCCTCGATCTCCACCCAGTCGACCCAGATCACGGGTGTGGGGCCGCGGCCGACCTTGTAGAACGACTTCATGAACCGATCATTGTCGGTGCCCCGCTTGATCCGCCGCTTCTCGCGGATCGAGTAGGTCCGATCCGGGCCGCTGCCGACGCGGACCCTCACTTCCAGGATCTGCGGGTTGTCGAGCGTGCCTGTCACCTGGTGCGTGCTGATCAGATCGAAGTTGTCGAGGCCCTTCCCCTTGATGCCGAACTGCACGAATCGCTGATGCCACTCGGCGTCGTCTGTGGCGGCGATCCGGTAACGGTAGACGTATGTGGCGGGGGGCCAGCGGTCGGGAATTTTGTGTGACTCGGTGGTGTGCACCATGTGGCAGCCGAGATAGACGCCGGTGTCGGTCGCCGGCCGCTCGTAATAGTTTCGCAATGTCGGCAGCGACTTGAGGGCGGCATCACGGCCGAAGAAGTCGAGCGATGCGGCGTCGTTGTAGCCGTAGTCCCTCACGTTGGGCTTTCCCACCAGCCGGTCCCACTCCCGGTAATACTGTGACTTGGAGTCACCACGGCCGGCCATCCGCTTCGTGATGTCGGCCACGACGTCGGCATGCTCGGGAAGCTTCGCCAGTTCGTCGATCGCCTTGCGGCCCAGCGCAAGGTACGACTCGAACTGATCGCTCGACATCGCCAGGCCCGCGCCCACGGTGTCCATCGACCCGGCTCCGCCGTCCTGCGGCAGTTCCGTCACGTCGATCTCCACGCCGAGGAGGTCGCGGATCGTGTTCTTGTATTCTCGCTTGTTGAGCCGCCGGATGATCTGCCGTGTGCCCTGCTCGGCGATCACCTTCCGGGCCACCACGAGCGTCTGGGCGAGGTCCGCCAGAAACTCCGTCTTCGCCTCCCGCCCCGGCTGCGGCTCGTCTTCCGGTGGCATCTCGCCGGAGTTGAAGACGTTCATCACCTTCTGCCAGCGATCGGCTCCCTGGGTCGTGGTGATCTCGAGCGGCAGGTCATCGAGCCGCACGCCACTGTCGGCGTCGGCCCCCGTGTGGCACTTCCCGCAGCTGGCGTGCAGAAATGCCGCATGCCCCGCATCCATACGGGCCACGGGCACCGCCGCACGCACACTCGGACATGCGAAGACGAGCCGCAGCCGGGGCGGGAGGC
>CAYZFV010000080.1:0-2973 GCA_964477765.1 uncultured Candidatus Kuenenia sp. | reverse complement strand
AGGCCTGCCGGCTCGGGGCACGACTGGCGCGGCCGGGGGAGTTTTCGTTGCGGTCGTTTCTCGCCGGACGGCTCGATCTGCTGCAGGCCGAGGCGGTGTTGGCTGTGGTCGACGCCGGCACGCCGGCCGAACTGTCGGCGGCGCTCGACCGCATGGCCGGCGGCGTGGGCCGCGACCTCGAGCGACTCCGGCAGCAGCTTCTCGACCTCGTGGCCGACGTAGAAGCAGGCATCGACTTTGCCGATGAGGCCACGCCCGATGCGGTGCCCGTCGCGGCGGCCTGGGAGGATCTCGAGGCCCGCGTCGCCGCGGTTGCTGCGGGCCTGACGGAAGGGATGCGACGGCTGGCCGGTCGCGACGCGGCCGCCACCGACCTGCCCCGCGTGGTGCTCGTGGGGCGGCCGAATATCGGGAAGAGCAGCCTCTTCAATGCCCTGGTCGGCTCGGCGGCGGCGCTTGTGGCCGATGAGACGGGTACCACCCGCGACTGGATCGCCGCCCGGCTCGATGATGCCGCCAGCGGCGCCAGCTGCCTGCTCGTCGACATCGCCGGACTGGCGAAGCACGAATTGGCCGATGACGGTTCACCGGCAGCCGAGGCCGATCGGCGAGCCCGTGCAGAAATTGACCGCGCCGCGGTGATCATCGCCTGCCGGGATGCGCGCGATGAGCCTGACAGGGAGTTGCCGGCCCACGCCGGCTCGGTGAGCGATGCGTCGCGGATCGAGGTGGTGTTGCGGTGTGATCTCGTGCCCGACGCGCGAGTTGCTGATGGCGTGATCAACACCAGCAGCCGGAAGGGAACGGGTCTCCCGCAGCTGCGGGAAGCGATCTTCGCTCACGTTGCCGAGTCGATTCGCGACCGCTCGCCCGCCACGCTGCGGATGCGGGTGGGCGTGGCGGAGGCCCAGCGGGCGGTGGCTGCCGCCGAGGAGGCGATTGCTGCAGTTCGCACCGCCACCGCGATGGCCGACGAAGCTGTGGTGGCCGGGATGCTGCACGAGGCGATCGACGCCCTCGGCGAGGTCACCGGCACCGTGATCGGCACCGACCTGCTCGATCGGATCTTTTCCCGCCACTGCGTGGGGAAGTAAAAATGAGTGAGAGGCTGCAACGATGAATCACTCACTCACAGACAGTCTTGAGACACTTTCCGCCGGAGTGGCACGGCATGCGGCTGCCGATTCAACCGCGCGGGCGCAGCTCGCGCTGGCCACCGCCAGGAGCGTGGCGGCCGCAGCGTCGGCCTGGGCCGACGCCGCCATCCAGATCAAGCGGGCCCAGGGGGCGACCCACGAGGCAGCCGCCCGCGCGGAAGAGCTGGCGACCGGTCCACTCGTCACGCTGCGGCTCCTACTCCTCACGGCCCGCGCGCTCACAGACATCGCGGCCTCGGGCCGGCCGCGACTGGCATCACCGCCGCGAATCGCCCACCAGGGAAGCGGTAGCGATCCGTCGGGCGTTGTCGAAGTGGATGTGCTCCCCGCCCGCGGCCTGCTCGATGGTGCCATTTTCCAAGGCCATACGGCGACCGTCCGCTGCACCAATCCGGGCAGCCTCGACACCTTTCTCGAGACTTGGCAGGAGGAGTGCGCCACGCGGCCGCGAACTGGCGGCGTGGCGCTGGTGCTCGGCGCCGGCAACGTCACCGGCCTCACCGTGGCCGATGCGATCTGCCAGATCTTCGAGCATGGGCGGGCAACGCTCGTGAAACTGCATCCGGCCCATGAGCCACTCATCGCGGTCCTGCACGAGGCCGTGGCGCCGCTGGTCGATGCGCGGCTGGTCGCATTTGTGGCCGGCGGCACCGACGTGGCCACGGCGGGGGTCACCGCCGACACCGTCACCCACGTGCACCTCACCGGTGGGGCGGCCGCCTTCGCTGCCGTGGCCGCCAGCACGACCAAGCCGATCACCTGCGAACTCGGCAACGTGACCCCGTGGTTCGTCGTGCCCGGCCGCTACACTCCGGCGCAACTGCAGTTTCAGGCCGACGCGATCGCCGCCTCGATCGCCAACAACACGTCGTTCAACTGCATCGCCACGAAGGTCGTGGTCACCTCCCGGCAGTGGGATCAGCGGGACGACTTCATCGGCCTCATCCGGCGGCGGCTGGAAAGCCTGCCACCGCGGCCGGCCTGGTATCCAGGGGCGGCCAGCCTGTGGGAGGAGATTTCGGGTCGTGTCGCCCCCGGCGACGGCACCTTGCCCTGGGTCTTTCGCGACGGCCTCCGCACCGATGCCGACGAGGCCTGGATCACCCGCGAATGGTTTGGCCCCGTGGCGGGTGAACTGCCGCTCGAGGTCGCTGATATCGAGGCCTACTGCGGGCTGGCCACGGCGCTGGCCCGCCGCCTGCCCGGCTCGCTGGCCGCGAGCGTGACCGTGCCGCAGTATCTCTCCACCCGCGACGCCGCGCGGGCCGAACTGCTGCTCGAGCATCTGCCCTTTGGCGTCGTCGCCCGCAATTGCTGGTCGGCCTTGGCCTACTCGATGGCGGGCGTGCCGTGGGGCGGCTATCCGGGCGGCACCCGCAGCGATCCCCAAAGCGGCATCGGCTTCGTGCACGACCCGCTGCTTCTGCCGCTGGTGCACAACTCGATCATCCGCGGGCCGCTTGCCTCCCGGCTCACGCCCCCGTGGTTTCCCTGGCATGCCCGTAGTGCAATGCTCGCGCGGGGGCTGATCGAGATGTATGGGGCGATCGCCCGCGGCGGCAGCGGCGTCTGGCAGCTCGCGCGGATGCTGCCGGCGGTGCTTCGCGGGTGAGCCGACTGGTAGCCGGCCGGTTTGAAGAACGCGACGTCGAGCGTGGGTTCGGGGCTGCCCACGCCCCGTCGCCGGACGTTCGCGACGGGCATCCTGCCCTTTGCTCACTCGATGCCAGCCTCGCTTCGGCATCCTGCCTGCGCTCGGCTGCCAACGCCGGCTCTCGGGGGGGGGGCAGCCCCCAAACGGATCAAACACCGTTTC
>CAYZFV010000079.1:0-2522 GCA_964477765.1 uncultured Candidatus Kuenenia sp. | reverse complement strand
TTCCGGCTCACCGACGTGCATGGTAGGGTGATCGAATCGTGGTTTTCGTAAGCCAGGCGGGGGATCAGCGATGAGCAGAAACAGCTTTTTGCTTTGTCTTTCGTTGGCGTTCACTGCTGCTGCGGCAGGAGACTGTGCCGTCGCAGCCGAGTCGGCGATCACTCCCGAGCAGAGTGATTTTTTCGAAAAGAAGATTCGCCCCCTGCTCGTCGATCGCTGCATCGACTGCCATGCCGAGGATGCGAATGGCGGCCTCCAACTCGACTCGGCAGCGGCGCTCCGCCGTGGCGGTGCCGGAGGGCCCGTGGTGGTGCCGGGTAAGCCGGAACAGAGCCGGCTCATCCACGCCGTGCGCGGTGAGAAGGGTTTGAAGGCGATGCCGCCCGACGACCCGCTCTCGGAGAGCGAGATCGCCGACCTGGTGAAATGGATCGAAACCGGCGCGGCAGACCCGCGCATAGAAGGCGGTTCTTCGTCGCCGCTCGAGCGGCTGTTCGAACAGGCGGGTGATCACTGGGCGTTTCAGCCGATCGCCAGCCCGCAGCCGCCGGTCGTGAAGGCTGCCGATCTGGTCCGGAATCCGATCGATGCATTCATTCAGGCGGCCCTCGAGGCCAAGGGCTGGTCGATGTCGCCGCGGGCCGACGGCCGAACGTTGCTGCGGCGGGCTGCCCTCGATCTGACGGGGCTGCCGCCGACGTTCGATGAAGTCGAGGCATTCACCGGCAATCCCTCGCCCGCGGCCTTCGAGTCGGCCGTCGACAGGCTGCTGGCCAGCCCGCAGTATGGCGAACGGTGGGCGCGGCACTGGCTCGACGTGGCCCGCTACGCCGACAGCATGGGCAGGGCCGGCGGCGCCGAGAACCCGTATCCCTATGCCTGGACCTATCGCGATTGGTGTGTGCAGGCGATCAACGACGACCTGCCTTTCGACCGGTTTGTGACCGCCCAGCTCGCGGCGGATCTCGTCGATGTGAACCCCGACGATAACCGCGCGCTGGCCGCCCTCGGCTTCATGACCGTCGGCCGTCGGCCAGACGCGCGGATCGATGACGATGTGATCGACGACCGGATCGACGTGATCACGCGGGGCCTGCTCGGCCTCTCGGTGAGCTGTGCCCGCTGCCACGATCACAAGCTCGAGCCGATCCCCACGCTCGACTACTACGGCCTCTATGGCGTACTCAAGAGCTGCGTCGAGCCGGCGGTCTATCCGCCGATGAAGCCCCAGCCGCCGAGTCCGGAAAACGAGGCCTATGTTGCTGAAAACAGGAAAGTCCGGGAGCACCTGCTGCGGGTGCTGGCCTTTGAAGCTGAGCGGGGCGTGGTGGCGGAGCGGGCGAGGCTTGGCGACTATCTGCTGGCCGTCCACGACGGCAAGTCGAAGTGGATGTATGAAGACAATGGGCGTGTTCAGAAGGAGATCCTCAAGCCACGCGGTCTTTCGGCAGGCATCTACACAGAGATGATCCGCAGCCACAAGTCGTGGCTCGAGGCCAATCCGGCCATTTTTCGACCGTGGCTGGAGCTTAAGGCTTTGCCGGCTGACGAGTATGAGGCGAAGGCCCCGGAGATGATCGAGGCCTATGCCGCGAACAAGGACGGCAGCCTCGCCAAGGTGATCGCCGGTGCGTTTTCATCAGACTCACCGCGGACGCTCGCCGACGTGGCGCAGCTCTACAACCGCCAGGGGCAATCGCTCGAAGCGATGTGGGGCGAGCGGTTCCGAGGGGCCCTCGACAATCTCTGCGTGCTCCGGCCCGACGAGGAGGACATGGCGATCGCCGACCTGGAGGTGCGGGCGATCCTGCGAATCCATGAGGCCGACGCAGAGGCTCTGCGGCCCGGCACGCCGCTGGCCGGTGACTCGGCGGCGGAGTTTGTGAAAGTGCTCACGGCCGAGCAATCGCCGTTTGTCTTTCGCGACAACAAAAAGGCTCCGCTCTTCAAGTCGCGGGATGTGGCCGAAGGGCTGCGGCGCAACGCCACCGCGGCCGTGACCAAGCTCGTCTCGCATCCGGGCGCGCCGGTGCGGCTGATGGCGCTCCAGGAGGACAAGCCCTTCGATGCGAAGGTTTTTATTCGCGGCAATCCGCAATCGCTCGGAGCCGACGCCCCGCGGCAGTATCTCACCGTGTTGCGCGGTGAGGATGCCCGGCCGTTTCCCAAGGATGCCAGCGGCCGCAAGGAACTGGCCGCCCTCATCGCGAGCCCGCAGAATCCGCTCACCGCGCGGGTGATCGTGAATCGGGTCTGGGCTTGGCATTTCGGCCAAGGCCTCGTGCCGACAGCAAGCGACTTCGGGCTGCAGGGTGAGCCGCCCTCCCATCCCGAACTGCTCGATTGGCTGGCGAGCCGATTCATCGCCGACGGCTGGTCGCTGAAGAAACTGCACCGGCTGATCATGCAGTCGCACACGTACCAGCAGGCGTCGGCCGTCGCCCCTGGCGAGCCGCCAGCCGGCTCTGCCCGCGCCCTCGATCCCGACAACCGGCTGCTGTGGCGATTTCCCTCCCGGGCTC
>CAYZFV010000078.1:0-4249 GCA_964477765.1 uncultured Candidatus Kuenenia sp. | reverse complement strand
CGGTCACCGTTTTTTGCCGGGGCGGAATGCCCGAAGAACAGCCCACAAACAGGGCGGGCGCCAGCAGCCGGGCGGCGGCCAGCGTGGTTGCCGCCCCCTGCCGCAGGGCGGCGCGGCGGCCGAGCAATGAGGCTTGCATGCCGGGGGAGGAGGGGTCACGGTCCATCGTCGGTTCCTGGGTCGCGTGGGGGCGGGTGCCGGCCTCAGTCTTCGTTCATCCGTGCGTAGAGCTGCTCAAACGGCTCGGCCGAGATGCTTACATCGCCACGAAACGGCTGATTCATGTCGAAGATGAGAAACATCATCGTGCCGAGATAGGCGGCCAGAATGCCGCCGAGGAGCAGCTGCGCCAGAAACCGCATGTCGAAGAGCCAGCAGATCGCGATATTGAGGATCGCCCCCAGGATCATCACATACCACATCGAGGCCGGCAGGGCGGAGGTGACGGAGAAAAGCCGCATGCGACGACACTCCAGAAAGTTGTTGAACTGCCGCAGCGCCTCGGCATGCACGATCTCCTCGGCGGGCGTCCGCGGCTGAAACTCGAGCAGCTGGTCATGTACCGCTTCGGCGCGAATCGTGCCTTCTTCCGGCACGATGCCCTTCTGCTGCAAGGGCCAGCCATACTTGATCAGGTAACGCGTGTAGTCGCGGAGCAGCCAGCGGAGATTCTGGCCGAAGGGATCGGGATAGCGGGAAACATCTTCGTAGAGCGCCGAGAGCGCCGCCGCCTCACGAGTCACGTTTTCATTCGCATCGGCGACATTTTGATAGGCCGTGACGGCGATCAGGCCGAGCAGCAGGCCGTAGAACACGCAGAAGCAGGAGAGCACATAGCCGACGATGTCGTTGGTGCCGGTGGAGTGCTTGACGAACTGCCGTAGCAGCGGCCGCAACACGATCGTGCCGACCCAGTAGAAGCCGACAAACACGACGATAAAAAAAATCGCCAGCCGGGTCGGCGGGATGTCGTAGAGCCAATACCAGGATTCGAGATTGAACATGGCGGGGATCGTACCCGCGGGACGAGGCGGCGGGGAGCGGCCGGTCGAAATCAGCCGACTCGCGGCTCAGCCGGGAAGATCCCTGAGATCCGGGAGTTATCGCACGCTTTCCCCATCCATGGCGTAGATCGCCAGGTGGTTGCCATCGGGGCCGCGAAGTTCCTGGAGGCGAAACGTGCCCTGCACGGCCACCGGCCGGATCGAGAAATCGGCCGATTTCCCCGGCTCCATCCGCACCACGATGCAGTCGTAGAGGGCGGCCCCGGGCCCGAAGCAGCATTCCATGTTGTCGCGGACGAGTACAAACTGCGTGAGCCCCGTCTGCTGAAAGCTCGGCAGAATGTAGCCGCGGATGCGAATCCGCGTTTCTTCCAGGGCCGTCACCCGCTTGGGGAGCAGGTCGGGCGTAAACGGGCCGCCCTTCTCCATGTCAAACTTGATGTCGTCAAAGGTGATCTCGCGGGGCTCGCCGCGACGGGACGGCGGGGAGGGGCGAGCGGCTGCGGCGTCGGCGGCCACGCGGGCCGCGCCGGTGTCCAGTGACGGTGGTGGTGCGTCCCTCCCACCGCACCCGGCGAGGGCAACCACGAGCAGCCAGAGAAATTTCAAGGTGCGGTGCATGCTCGAAATGGTAGCGAATCTCTGCAGAGCGAGCGGCGCGGGTTCCTGCGCCATCCCGCCGGCTCGCGCCTGGCGGCTGTGTGGGAGAATGAAACGCGCCGACAGCACTCGGGACGCTCCACCAGGGAGCACCGGGCGCGAGCCTGGTGGCTGCGGCGGCACCGACTCTGTCGCCATCCCGCCGGCTACCGCAGAGACGCGCCTTCAAGGTGGTACAGCACACCACCATCGAGCACGGCCGTGCCGGTCGGCCGCACCACGAACCGCCCGGCGATCTTTCGCTGTCGTGCTGAAAACGAAATACCCTCGGGCTCCTTGAGGGTCACGAGCACCCGATCGGTGATCTTCGGGTTGCCGCCGAAGCAGCAGTCGCCCTGATCCCGCACCAGCAAGAACTGCGTGATGCCCTGCTGCTGCTTGCCAGGATACATGTAGCCCTTGAGGAGTACGTCGCGGCCGCTCATCTCGAGCGCCGATTCAGGCACGGCCGTGGGCGGATCGCCCGGCAGCGGCTGGAGCATCGCGTAGTTGAGCCGCTCGAAGCCGGGGGGAAGTTCGGTCGCATACACATAAGCCTGATACCCCAGCCCGCCGAGCAGCATCACCACCGACACGGCCATTGCCGCCAGCGAAATGCCCCGGCCGGTCAGTTCGGCCGGCCGGCGGGCGATCTCGCGAACCGCCACACCCCCGAGCACGAGGCCGAAGAGGGGCACGACGGCCAACCACCAATCGAGAAACGCCAGCGGGGACAGGAGGGCCAGCGCCGCCGCCGCCACCGTCACGCCGCTGAGCGCTCGGTAGGCGTCGTCGGCCACCGTTTCGCGGGCGATCGAATCGGCCGCAGCCGGGGAATCGAAAAGACCTGTCGCCATGGGATCACCCGAACGTGTCGGGAAGGGAGATCAGCGCGGGGCCGAATTCGCCCGCAGCATCCGCCTCGACATCATACCCACCAACACGACCGCCACGACCCAAATCAGCCATTTCGTGGCCGAACCGCCGCGGGTGGGCGTGGTTTTTTCCTGGCTTCCGACCCCCGGCCGCAGTCCCGGCGAGGCCTCGGCGTAGTCCTCGTCGGCCAGCACGGGGGCAATTCGTTTGGCAAGTTCGAGGTCGGCCTCCGTGGCCGGCACACCGAGGCCATCGAGTGCACCGGGGTCGCCAGGGTCACCGGGGTCGCCCGGATCATCACCATCGCCAGCAGCAGCAGGGCCTTTGCCTGGGGCGTCTGGGCTCGCCGCGGCGATCGCTCGGGCCAGCCCGGCCATCGTAGCGGCCCGCCGCACCGCATCCGGGTCGATCTTCTCGAGCTTCACCAGCGCCGCAGCCGCCTCCGGCAGGGGGCAGGCCCGCATGTAGTTGACGATCGGCTCCCGCACAAAAATATTGTCGGCCGTCGCGGTGGCAAACAGTTCGGTGAGCCGGTCGACAACCGACCAATCCTGCCACCGAGCGAGATCGGCGATCACCAGGTCGGCGAGCTTGGGCTCAGCCAGCAAGAGCCGCAGCGAGGCGAGCACGCGGTCGCGGGGCACGATCTCCGATTCCTCACCAAGAAACCGCAACGCCATCACGGCGGCGTAGGTTTCGGTGAAGGGCACGTCGCGATCGCCGCGGTCGAGAAACAGCCGGTCGACGAGATCGAGGCCCTCGTCGCCGGTGAGCGTGACATGGCAGGCGATGAGCGCGTCGAGGCCGCTCCGCACCTCGGCCTCAGACTCATCGAGCTCTTCGCCGACGAGGATCCGTTCGATCTCCTTGGCGTCGGCCTTCGTGCCACACACGCCGAGCATCGTCGCATACAGCCGCCGCCGATTGGTCTGCACCTTCGGGTTCTTGATCCAGGCCAGCAGCCGGCCGGCATCCATCCGATCCTCAAGCCCCTTCACATCCTCATAGGGGGCCACGGCAAACTCGTCGTAGGCGTCCCGGGCGAGGGTGTCATCTTCGTCTTCGAGATACTGTTGAAAGAAATCGAGCCGATCGGGCCCCTTCTCCGGCAGGTCGGCGAGCTTGCGGATGTAGTCCACCGCTCGCTCACTCACCGGCACCGGGCTCGACCAGACGAGCTTCGGAGGCTCGACCGCCATCAGCAGGTAGAGCGATCCCACCGGCTTCTCTTCGAGCAGGATCGTCTCGATCGGCGTGGCGTCGGCTCCCATGTGGCCGCTGGCATCGACAAGCTCGCCACCCTTGAGAACCTCGACCACCGCAAACTTCCCCTTCGGAAGCGGCCCCTCGGCCGTCGGCAAGAGCGCGGAAGCAGGGGGCGGCTCGACGAGCCGGGCGATCACGGCCGCCTCGCTCTGCGCGATCTCCTGCGCGAAGGTCAGCGACACCGCCGAACAAAATGGGCAGGCCCGCGCCACGGCGGGCAGCAGAGCCAGACCGAGCACAAACAGAAATCGCCGGAAGTTCCTCATGACAAGCAGTCTATCCGCTGCACGGGCGAAAAAGGGAGCCGGCGGCGTTGCAGGCCACCGGGCTCGCGCCCGGTGCTCCCTGACGGGGCCTCCACAAAGCCGCCAGGCGCAAGCCGGCGGGCTGGCGCGACAGCCAACGCCGCCGCAGCCACCGGGCTCGCGCCCGGTGCTCCCTGACGGGGCCTCCACAAAGCCGCC
>CAYZFV010000077.1:0-10634 GCA_964477765.1 uncultured Candidatus Kuenenia sp. | reverse complement strand
GCCGCGGCTCGTGCGGGAGCCAGGCCTGGCCCGGTCAGCAAGGCAGACGCCCCGCCCCGACCCGCGAAGCCCAAGCCGGCAGCGGCTGCCGCGAAAGCGGCGGCCCCGGCGAAGGTGGTGCCTCCCATGCCGGTGCGGCCGAAGTCGGCGAGCAAGCCGGCGGTGGAAGAGCGACGTTCCTTTCTCTCCTACGCCATGGGTTCGTTCATGGCGGTTGGGTTCACGGCCCTCTCGGTCACGGGCGGCCTGTTTTCGCTCGGTTTGGCCCGATACCTGTTTCCCAATGTCCTGGCCGAGCCTCCGAGCCGTTTTAAAGTGGGCTCCAAGGATGGTTTTCCGGCCGGCAAAGTGGAGACCAAATTTGTCGCCCAATATGGGGTGTGGGTCGTGAATGGCGACTTTCAGGGCGAGCAGCAGATTTATGCGCTCAAGACCGTCTGTACCCACCTCGGCTGCACGCCCAACTGGCTCGAGGCCGAGCAAAAGTTCAAGTGCCCCTGTCACGGCAGCGGGTTCTACAAAGATGGCATCAACTTCGAGGGTCCGGCGCCGCGGCCACTGGAGCGGTATGCCATCCGGATCGCCGACGACGGCCAACTCGAAGTCGACAAGAGCCGTGCTTTCCAAGAAGAACTCGGCCAGTGGGCCGATCCATCCTCATTTGTGACCGCCTGATCCCGCTTTCCACGGTTGACGTTCCATGGCCATTGGCGAAACCATCCGCAACTCCCAGATCTGGAAAAGCATCTTTCGTCATCCGATGCCGCTTGACCGGCGGAATCGCATCGTCGTGATGCTCACCAACTTCTTCCTCCACCTTCATCCGGTGTCGATCAAGAAGCAGGGCATCGCCCTTTCGTTCACCTGGTGCATGGGCGGGGTGACGTTTTTTCTCTTTCTGGTCGAGACGGTCACCGGTGTGCTCCTGATGTTTTACTACCGGCCGACGCTCGAGTGGGCCTATAACGACATTCTCGCGTTGCGCGACGTCACGAGCCTCGGGATTTTGCGGGAACTCCATCGCTGGGGGGCCCATGCGATGGTGATCACGACCTGGCTCCACATGTACCGGGTGTTTCTTACCGGGAGTTACAAGCCGCCTCGGGAGTTCAATTGGGTGGTGGGCGTCATCCTGTTGTTGCTCACGCTGCTCCTGTCGTTCACCGGCTATCTCCTGCCGTGGGATCAGTTGGCGATCTGGGCGATCACCGTTGGCTCCAACATGGCCCGGTCAACGCCGATCCTGGGCTACGAGGGACCCGGACAGCAGCTGCTGACGATCGGCGGCATCGACATGATCACCGACGGCTCCGACGCCCGCTTCGGGCTTTTGGGGGCGAGGTTTGTCGGCGAAGAGACGCTCAATCGGTTTTACGTGTTGCACTGCATTGCGATCCCATTGGCCGTCGCCCTGTTGTTGGCAATTCATTTCTGGCGTGTGAGAAAGGACGGCGGCATCAGCGGCCCGCTGTAAGTCGACCACCATGCATTCAAGCGGCTTTTTTCTCAAAGACGTTGCCGGATTTTTGGGCGGCTATTACGCGTTCATTGCGGTGATGAATGGCGTCGCTGCGTTTCTGTTGTGGCAGAAAAAACAAAACGTCTGGGCCACGATCTGGGCGTTGTTTGCCGGCGGCATGATGATTCTCGCGAGCCTGGCGCTGTCGGCGTCGCCGTCGCTTGTGCCGGCCCTGCCCGATTCAACACGCTCGCTTGTCAACGCTCTTTCCGGCCCGGTTCTCTACACGATCGGCACGACGGCGCTGTTCGTTGCCCTCTTCGTCTTCCGGAAGTTTTTCGTGCAACCGATGGTCGCCTGGTCGATTTTCAACGGCATGCTGCTCATCATGGGCCTCTCGATGGCTGACGAAAACTTCGCCGCCATCGTGATGAAGCCCGACAACGTGCCGATTGTGGGCCTCGTCTTCCTCCTCGCGTTTTTCACCTGGGTTGCGACGAAGCAGGCCGTGGTCAACGACGAGCGGATTGCTCAGGGGCTGCCGCCCATGGAGAAGGTGAATGACGAGAAGGTGTTGGTCTGGCCCGATCTCGTCTACACCGAGCTGATCTGCATGGTCGGGGTATCGGCGTTTCTGCTTTTCTGGGCGATCTTCTTGCCGGCGCCGTTGGAAGAACCGGCTTCAAGCGTGAAGACGCCCAATCCGTCGAAGGCGCCTTGGTATTTCTTGGGCCTCCAGGAAATGTTGGTGTACTTTGACCCGTGGTATGCGGGCGTTGTGCTCCCGAGCCTCGTGGTGTTTGGGCTCATGGCGATGCCATACCTCGATTTCAACAAGAAGGGCAACGGCTATTATTCCATCGCGGAGCGAAAGTTCAGCTATTTGACCTATCAGTTTGGGTTTCTCGAGCTGTGGATCACGCTGATCATTCTCGGCACGTTTCTCCGTGGTCCCAACTGGAACTTTTTCGGTCCCTTCGAATACTGGACGCCCTACAAAGTGGAGGTGCTCAACAACGTCGATCTGCCGCAGATGTTTTGGGTGAATTTCCTCGATCGGCCGCTGCCGCGGGCGCCTCAGGGGGCCGGACTTCTCGCGCAGATCGGATACATTCTCCTTCGCGAGGCGCCGGGGCTGATTCTGTTGGGCGGCTATCTCGTGTTGTTGCCTCCCCTGCTGGCCGTCACGGTCTTCCGTGGTTACTACGCCAAGATGGGATTCATTCGCTACATGGTGATGGCGAACTTGATGCTGCTCATGCTCACGCTGCCGATCAAGATGATTTTGCGTTGGACGTTCAACCTCAGGTACCTCGTCAGTATTCCAGAATTTTCACTCAATTTTTAACCGGTGGGCTTCTGCCTCACGCTCACCAAGGAACTTCGAACCATGCCTGCAACAGAACAGACTTGGCGCAGCCTGAAACTGCTTCACGTGGTGTTTGCGGTGTCGGCGGTGGTGTTGCTCGTGGCCACCGTGATGATGCTGGCGGCCGACCACAACCGGCCGTGGAAGAAGTATCAGCGCGAGTTTCGCGACCTCGAGACCTGGTCGGCGGCCGCCCGGGTCGACGAGCAGGCGTCGCAGGCGTACCAGGCAAGGGCCCGCGAACTCGAGGACTCGTTGGCGGCGGCTCGGCGGGCCGACTTCGACGCCGCACTGGTCGAGTCGTTCGTGTCGCGGGTGCGGACGCAGCCGGCCGATGCTCAGGCAGCCGACCGGGTGCAGCTCGATGTCGATCAGCTACGGTCGCAAACCGACTCCGGCGAGCGGTTGGTGCTGCGAGGCGATCTGCTGCAACGGTGTCGCGATATCGTGGCGCGGGCGAAGTTTCGTGAAGACAATCTCGCGGGTGCCCTGAAGCTACGGAAGGCCGAACTCGACAAGGCGCGGGCCGATTACGAACTGGCGATCGCCGACGAGGCCCCTGAGACCAAGCGGGCCGCGTTGCTCACGGTGGCCGATGCCAAGCGGGGCGAGGTACAACAGGCGACCCTCGCCGTGCAGACGGCCAACACATACCGTAAGGGCTTGGAAGCGACCCTCAAAGAGCTGACTGCGGACGAGGACGCCGCCGCCAAGGCCTTGGCCGACCACCGGCAGCGGGTGACGCTCCTGGAAAACACCTTGGCCGACAAGGCTCCCAACGTCGGAAAAAGCCTGCTGGAGTTGCCGGTCCTCGATGCGTTTAACGGCCCATTGCGGATCGACCAAATCTGGTTGCCTCAGCTCACGCTCAACAACAACTTTCGTGATGTCGCCCGTTTCGATCGGTGCACGACCTGCCATCAAGGGATGGCCAAGGCGGTGTCCGGGGCCCCCTCCGATCCGGCCTACCCGGAGCAGGCGTCGCTCACTCTCACGCTGGCCACGCCCGAGCAGTCGCCGGAGCCGCCGGTCGTGACGGGCGACGCGAATGAGCAACTGCAGGCTTTGTATGGCTTTCAGCTCGCGCCCCGCGGGCTTTTCGATCACGACGATCCGACCGTGAGTGTGGTCGCGCCGGAGTCGCCTGCGGCTCTCGCCGGGCTGCGGACTGGTGACGTGATCGAAGAGGTTGCCGGCGGTCGCGTGGGCTCGCGAAGCATTGCGGCCACGGCCCTGGTGGAGATGCCGTCGTGGGGCCAGCCTCTTTCGGTGGTGGTGAAGCGGGGTGTTCCGCAACCCTATTCGACACACCCGCGGCTCGACCTGTTTGTGAGCGATTCCAGTCCCCATCCGATGAAGACCTTCGGCTGCACCATCTGCCATCAGGGGCAGGGAAGCGCGACAAGCTTCAAATGGGCTTCGCACGCGCCCAACTCCCCCAAAGAGGCGCACCAGTGGCACGACGATCATGGCTGGTTCAACAACCACCACTGGATTCTGCCGATGCTGCCGCAGCGGTTTGAGCAATCGAGCTGCCTGAAGTGTCATCATCAGGTGGTCGATCTCGAGCCAAGTGAGCGGTTCCCCGAACCTCCGGCACCCAAACTGGTGGAGGGGTACCATCTGATTCGTCAATACGGCTGCTATGGATGTCATGAGATCAGCGGCTGGTCCGGGCCCGAGAACCGGATCGGCCCCGACATGCGGCTGGCGCCCAACTACCACGAAGTGGCGGCGGCGATCGGCGATGATCCCGGGCTCAAGAAACTCGGTTCCTCGGTGGAGCGGTGGGTGAGCGATGTGCGGCGCAGCCCCGATGGCCGTGATGCTCGAGCCCGACTGCGGGACGCCATCGAGCGGGATGCCACCGCCGGCGACGAGGCCAAACTGTCCACGCGGTCCCACGAACTCGCCGCCTTCCTGAAAGACCCCGAGACACCGGGCACGTTTCCCAAGGTTGGCCCGAGCTTGAGGCATGTGTCGAGCAAGGTCGGGTTTGACTGGCTCTACGCGTGGCTCCGGAATCCGCAAGACTTCCGCCCGTCGACAAAAATGCCCCGCTTCTTTGGTCTCTGGGAACATCTCGAAGGCAAGGGGCTCGAGGAGTCGGAGCGGTATGAGCCGCTCGAGATTCGCTCCATGATCCACTACATGCTGGCGTCGAGTCAGCCCTTTGACCACGTCACGCCCTACGAGGGGATCACGGCGGCTCCCGATATCGAGCGGGGCAAAAAGGTGTTTCAGGTGCGGGGATGTCTCGCCTGCCATCAACATGCCGATTTCCCCGAGGCCGACAGCACCCATGGTCCTGAGCTCTCGCGGATCGGCGCCAAGGCGGCCTCGCACCCCGGTGGCAAGGCCTGGCTTTACAGCTGGCTTCGCGAGCCGGCCCGCTACCACCCGAAGACGATCATGCCCAATGTCCTTCTCGAACCGGTGCCGCTGGCCGACGGCACGCTCAGCGATCCGGCGGCCGATGCCACGGAGTACCTGATGCATTCGACGCAGGATTGGCGGCCGGTCGATGTGCCGTCCGAGGGCATGACGGCGACGGAGCGGGAGGCCCTTGACGAACTGGCGCTGATGTATCTCGAGCAGCGATTCCCGGCGGTTCGGGCGGCGGACGTCCTGAAAAACGGAATTCCCGTCGATCTGGCCTCGATCAAAGGCGACGAGCACATGCTCGTCGGCATGTCGGAAGCCAACCGAGATGCGATGTTGCTCGATTACGTCGGCAAAAAAACGATCGCCAAGCTCGCCTGCTATTCCTGCCATGACATCCCGGGCTTTGAAGATGCGAAGCCAGCCGGAGCGGCGTTGGCCGATTGGGGCCGGAAAGACCCGTCGCGAATCGCCTTCGAGCAGGTGTCGCATTTCGTGATGGAGCAACTGGCGGGCCACGGGCACGGCGGGCATGGACACCGCGACGACCACGATTCGGACCATGCGACGCAGGCCTCCCATGGTGGGGCCGTGGCCGTCGACCTTGGCAAGACCGACCTGGCGTATGCGATGCCCGAACACGACGGAGCCCATGTCGATCCGGAGTCGCTCGATCCCGACACGGGCTTCTTCCTGCAGAAACTCCTCGGCCACGAACGAGAAGGGTTTCTCTGGCAGAAGCTGCGGCAGCCGCGGAGCTACGACTACAAAAAGGCGGAAAACAAAACCTACAACGAGCGGTATCGCATGCCACAGTTCCCCTTCAATGCGGAGCAACGAGAGGCGGTGATGACGTTTGTGCTCGGTCTGGTCGCCGAGCCGCCCGCGCCGCAATTTGTGCATACGCCCTCGCCGCGGGAGCAGGCGCGGCTCGATGGCCTCGTGGTCGCCGAGCAGTACAACTGCGGGGGCTGCCACGCCCTGGAGATGGATCGTTGGGATGTGCGGTATGAGCCGGGATCGCTCGGCGAGACCTTTGAGACCCCCGACTATCCGTTCCTCGCCGCCCATTTCTCGCCGCAGCAGGTGGAGAAGTCGCTGCAGACCGACTGGCAGGGGCGGCGGAGCGCCACGCTCGTCGGCATGCCGGTGCTCGATCCGGAGACGGGCCGTCCGCAGTTTGTCGACGAAGACGGTGTGCCGGTCGAGGAGGATGATGAGGAAGCGGTGTTGCACCGCTCGATCATGCCGTGGCGCGACGTGCTGATCGACGGCGAGCCGCGGCTGGTGGGCGGACAAAACCTGATCGTGCCTGAGGATGCGATCCGGGCCGGCAGGCACTACCCAGCTCGCGGTGGTGATTTGGCAAAGTGGCTTTTCCCGGTGGTGATTGCCGATGAGATGGAAATCAATCCCAACGTGAAGCCAGACGACGCCTGGGGCTGGCTGCCGCCGCCACTTGTCGGCGAGGGAAAGAAGGTGCAGTCAAACTGGCTGCATAGGTTCTTGCTCAATCCTCAAACGATTCGCCCGTCGGCGGTGCTGCGGATGCCCCGTTTCAATTTCCAGTCGTCGGAGGCGGCGAAACTGGTCGACTACTTTGCTGCGGTCGACGGAGCCGATTATCCCTATGTGTACGATCCTCGGCTCGATGAAAGCACATTGGCGGAGAAAGAGAACTCGTATCCCGGCCATCTTGTCGGCGCCATGCGGATCGTGACCAACAATAACTACTGCGTGAAGTGCCATCTGGTCGGGAGTTACGCCCCCCCCGGAAACCCGAAGGCGCTCGCCCCGCAGTTGGAGCGGGTTCACGAGCGGCTCCGGCCCGACTATGTGCACGATTGGATCGCCAATCCGAAGCGGTTCCTGCCGTACACCGGCATGCCGGTCAACATCCCGTTTGATGCCCCCGTGAGCCAGGAACTCTATCGGGGCACCAGCGAGCAGCAGGTCGACGCCCTCACCGACCTCCTCATGCATTTCGACGCGTTTGCCAAGCGGAGTCTGCCGCTGGAGGCCTATCTCGGGCCGCTGGCGGCCCCGCAACAGCCACCGCAGCCCGTCGCACCGGCGAATGGCTCGGCCCCGGCGCAGACCGCCGTTCCAGCCGAGAATCCACCTTCGGCGGCTGTACCGCCGCGGAAAAACTCCCGTGGCCCGGGGGTGGCGCTAAACTAGGAATGGCGGCGCGTGCCGCACCGTGCCCGTGTGTCCTGCTTCCGGAGAACCCACCATGAACGTCACCCTCCGCCGTGCCTGCCTGTCCGCTATCGTCTGTTGTTTATTCATGCCGGCGGCCGGGGCTGAGGGATGGGGCACGCTCAAGGGGCGATTTGTCTATTCGGGCGACGCGCCTGTCGCCGCAGAGCTGAAGGCCGATAAAGATGTCGAGGTATGCGGCAAGCACAAACTCGTCAACGAGGAACTCGTGGTCGGGGCCGACAAGGGCGTGGCGAATGTCGTGGTGTTCGTTCGCGACAAGAAGATCAAGGTCCATCCCGACGCCGCCGCCGCAGCCAAGGAGGAAAAGATCGTGCTCGACAACAAGGACTGCCGCTTCGAGCCGCATGTGACATTCGTGCAGGCCGGCCAGAATCTTGTCGTGAAAAACTCCGACCCGGTCGGCCACAACAGCAACATCGCAACCCTGAAAAATTCGCCTTCCAACAACCTGATTCCGGCTGGTGGCGAGGCGACGCTCACATTCAGGGCAGCGGAGGCGATTCCCGCCCAGGTGACCTGCAACATTCATCCGTGGATGAAGGCATGGCTCGTCGTCCGTGACAATCCTTACGCCGCCGTCTCGGGGGCCGATGGTTCGTTTGAAATCGCCAACATGCCGGTCGGTGAGGTCGAACTGCAGCTGTGGCACGAGAAGGCCGGCTACATCGGCTCGGTCACGGTCGGTGGCAAGGCCGAGGTGACCAAAAAAGGCCGAAAGAAGGTCAAGATTGCGGACGGTGGTACCGATCTTGGCGAGATGGTTCTTGATGCATCCCTGTTTTCGAAGTGAGGCCGATGGTTCGTTTTCTGCTTGTGATCGTTGGTGGGAGTCTGCTGGCTGCGTGCGGCTGCGGCGCAGCGCGGGTGGATGCCGCGCGGGCTGATACGGCCGCGGCAGTCGGCTTGCGGGAGACGCTCCTCATTGTCACCGGCGGGGAGTCGGCCGTCGATGCCGGTCCCGCGGGCACCGGTTGGGCCACGCTCAAAGGGGTCTTCACGCTTGATGCCGTGGCCCCCGCGGCCAGGCAACTCGTGGTCGACAAGGATACCGAGGTCTGTTCGAAAGACGGTATGAAACTGTTTGATCGTTCTTTGCTGGTCGACGGCTCCGGCAAAGGATTGGCCAACGTCGTGATCTTCGTGCGGAAGTCGAGTCGGGTGAAAAATCCCGTGCCGACGGATCCGTTGGTGTTTGATCAGAAAAACTGCGAGTTCATTTCGCCGGTGTTCGCGTCCCGGGTCGGTCAGCCGGTCGACGTGCGAAACAGTGATCCGGTGGGCCACAACACCAACATCGCAGGAACGAGCTTCAATCAACTGATTCCGGCGGGGCAGGGCACCGTCTACACGCCGAACAAAGAAACGGGCATGCCGGTGATGGTCACCTGCAACATCCATCCGTGGATGAAGGCGTATGCGGTCTTCCGGGAGGATGGTTATGTGACCGTGACCGCCGCCGACGGCTCGTTTTCTATCCCCGACCTGCCGGCCGGTGAGCCTCTGGAATTCCAGGTTTGGCATGAGCGAGCGATCGGCCCGAATGGGGCCCTCGCGCTCGACGTGCCGGAGCTCAAATGGTCTGACAAGGGTCGGTTTAAGCTTACGCTCGACAACGATGAGGTTAAAGATCTGGGCACGCTAGTGGTGCCGGCGAGTGCATTGGGTATCTGATTTCCGAGGGTTTTCGACGATGAGATCAGGAACGTCACAAGTCCGAATCGACGCGCTCTGCCGGGCCGTGGGGATGGTGGTGTGCTTTCTGGGGCTCGTGTCTGCCACCGGCTGTGGACGGACCCCGGCAGCCCCATTTCGTCCGAACATGGTGGAGGCGACCAGGCAGCGGCTCACTCCAGACCAGGAACAGCAGGTGGCAACGATCCTGCTGGCGATGTTCGGGACGCCAGACGACCCCGTCTGCCTGCCCGAGGCCGGTCTTGACGAAGCGAAACTCCGACTCGCAGCGGGCCCGGTTCGGAGCGACATCGCGGGCCGCAAAAACGGCCTCTATCGTGAGCATTGTGCCCATTGCCACGGCGTCACGGGAGATGGTCTCGGGCCTACCGCGGCCTTTCTGAATCCATATCCACGCGACTATCGGCCCGGTGTTTTCAAGTTCAAGAGCACCGAGCGTGCCGACAAGCCGACCGATCAGGATTTGGTGCGGATCCTCCACAACGGCATCGTGGGCACGTCGATGCCCTCCTTCGCTCTGTTGAGCGATCTCGAGATCGATGCCCTCGTGGAGTACGTAAAGTATCTCAGCATCCGCGGCGAGACCGAGATCGAACTGATGCGGGCCTTCTTCGAACTTGACGACGAAGACGAGGGCAAACTCCCGGAGACGCGGGAATTCCTCGTCGAGGAAATGCTCGCAGGCGTCGCTGAAAAATGGCAGTCGGCAGCCGATGCGCAGATCGAGGTGCCGGAGATGCTGTCCGACATCGACCTCGTGGCGTCGATCGCCAAGGGAAAGGAGCTGTTTTACGGCGATAAGGCCAATTGCGTGAAGTGCCACGGCGTCACCGGTCTCGGCGACGGCCAGGCCAATGACTATGACGACTGGAACAAGGCGATCGTGCAGTGGACTCAGGAAGTGGCGGGAGACAAAGATCCGGCCTGGGGGTCGCGGGCGGCGCAGGGCCTTGCCGGCGATGCCCTCCGCCCGCGGACGATTCCGCCGCGGAATCTGCGGCAGGGGCTCTACCGTGGTGGCCGTCGCCCGCTCGACCTCTACTACCGGATCCATGCCGGCATCAACGGCGCTCCGATGCCGGCGGCCGCCGGCACCGTGGCTCCCGAGGATATTTGGCATATCGTCAATTACGTGCGGTCACTCCCCTATGACTTCGATGGGGAACTCGGCATCGACCGGCCGATGATCGCCAAGGGCGACTGAGAGCGAGGAGAATTCAAATGCGCGAGCGATTGGCAGGAATGTTTTGGGCGGTATTGTTTCTGGCCGTGCCCGTTCTCGGGGTGGCGGTCTTTGTGATCGCGCCGTCGGTCAACGTCTGGCTTCCCAAGGATGTCTCGGAGCACGGTGCCTCGATCGACAGCCTCTTCTATTTCATCCTGGCGCTCACCGGCGTCGTCTTCATCGGCACGGAGTTGCTGCTCTTCTGGTTCATCTGGAAGTACGACGCGGCGAAAAACGCAGGTCCTTGCCGGCGATGCCCTCCGCCCGCGGACGATTCCGCC
>CAYZFV010000076.1:0-12853 GCA_964477765.1 uncultured Candidatus Kuenenia sp. | reverse complement strand
CAGGGGGCGGGAGGGCCAGCACGACGGGCGTTGTTGATGCGGGCAGCGCGACTGTTTTGACCAGCGACAGCAGATCCAGGCTGCCGGCAACACCATCCCGCAGGAGGTCCCGAGCCCGGCTCCAGGCATCAGAGTCGTCGGTCAGCGGTGATCCATCGGGCACCGAGTAAACCTCGACCTCCATCTCCCGGGCGATCGCGGCGCGGTTCACGAGAGCCAGTTCCCACACCGTCTCCTGCCCCACGAGATGCTCCAGCGTGACCGCGGTCTCCTGAAAGAGGGTTTCTGCGGTGGAGGAATCGGATGACGGCGACGGTTCACGGCGGGCTTCGATCCAACCGTCGGAATCGCCGTCGGCGGTCCGCGGTGTTCGTCGGAGCTGCAGGCTCACGCCTCGATCGACGGGCAAGAGAAAATCGAGCGACGCTGTCTGGCTGCCGACATTCGTTTCGAAGACGGCGGAAAGAGTCGCCCGCTCCTGGTTGCGATCAGCCGATGCAAACCGGTTGGCCGTGACTTCGATCACCAGTTCATCACCGCGGAACGGCAGGTCACGGGTCGGAATCGGCCGGTTGGCCGGGAGCGCTTCTGAGGTCGAGAGCCGGACAGTCAGCTCGGCCGGGTCGTAGACAAGCCGCAAGGTCGAGGCTGGCGGTGGCAGGCCATCCGTGGCCAGCCGGATCCGGCATGGGGCAGGCAGGCCCGCTGTCGGCAACTCGGCGGTGCCGGTAATCACCGGCCGCACCGTCTCCCCAGGCTGCCACTGGGGCAGGCTGATTACATTGAGTTCTGACAATCGGGCAACATCGCGGACGTCCATGATGCGAAACAGGGCGGCCCGCTGCTCCTCCGGCACCGCCTCACCCGCCCGGGCGGCCCGTTCGCGGGGAGACCCGGCCGCTTCGGCGATCTCCGCGAGCAGCTGGGCTACGTGTCCCCCAAGTGACGCGATGCTGTCGATCATCCGTTGATCATCCTCGGCCGGTTCGGCGAGCCGAGCCAGCGCCCGGCGAACGTTGGCCAGTCGGGCCGACAGCATCGTCAGGCCATCGATCCTGCTTCCGGCAGCTGGAGACACAACACCCGCAGCATCAACGAGGGCTGCAACTGCCCCCACCTGCTGGCGAATATTTTCAAGATCTCCCCACCGAATCCGGCGCGGGGATGAATCAGCAGGCGGCAAGAGCCCCTCGGGCTGCGGCAGCGCTGTCTCGGTCGAGCCGGCAACGGCAGGCTGGCCGGGGGCCATCGCATGCATCGACTCGATCAGCCGCTGCCGTTGATCGGGGGAGAGCTGCGGGATTCGCAGGGCCGGAGCGACGATATCAGGCCGCACCATGATCGATGTGCTCTGCTTGTAGCCGACCGCTGTGTCGGCGAGTCGGTTGGCGATTTCCACCAACACCGCCGACTGCGCGGCCACGATGCGGGTGAGGGTTGCGACAGGATCGATGCGACCGAGCCCGGCATCGAGACGGGCGGCAGGCATCGTTTCAATCGCGGCGGAAAGAGCCGCCGTCTGCTCGATGGCGGCCGAAAAAATTGCCGGCTCGATGAGTGGAGCCTGGGTGCCGCCGCTCAGCCTGCCGACCACCTCGAGCATGGTCAGCAGTGTCTCCACCGCGTCATCACGCGTCGCGATGGCGGTGCGGAATCGCTCCGGTGCCGCCGCCCAGTTGAGAAAAAATCCGTTGGCCCGCGCCGCGGCGGCGGCCCGCTGGAGCTGCTCGATGGATCCGACCTTGGCGGTGACCGGCCCGACATCCGAAGGCAGGCCGACAAGTTTGGCCAGTCCGGTGGTGAGTCCATCCCGCACTGTGATCGCCGTACGAATCGGTTCCGCCGCCGGGCCGGCAGCCCCCTCGGGGTCGTTGTCCGGCGGCGCTGCCGTGGCTGCCGCGACGGTCGGTGTCCCCGTGATGATGGTCGACGCCGCCGCGTCGGCGACGACCCACCTCCAGACATGCGGCGCGTAGTCGAGCGGCGCCGGCACGGCGGTCAGGGGGGAAGAATTGTCGCTGCCGACCGCCCCCGGGGCGACGGGCTGAGCGGCTGGCGACGGACCGCTGTTTTGCCCCACCATCATCCGTCGTGCCGCCAGTGCGTCGACGAGTTCGTAGAGGCTGAGGGGCTGAGGCGGCGGCGGCTGTGCGGCGGGAGTTGCGGGGGCCTCCGATTTCTTGTCGGTTGGCTTGTCGGTTGGCTTGTCGGTTGGCTGGGGGGCAGCGACCGGAGGCTCGGCCGCATCCCCCTTCGGCTGGGGTGCATCTGCCGCCGGCTGGGCTCCATCCGCCGCCGGGGGTGCCGCGGCACGGTTGGGATCGGGAAGCGATAGATCGGCATCCTGTTGGGCAAACAAATGCCCCCCAAGTCGCTGGGAGAAGAGGGCAGAAACGAATTCGCCGAGCCCCGCTTTGGTCGTGGTTGGCTGGGGAGGCGATGGTTGCACCGGCGGTGCCACCCGAACCAACGCGATTCCCTTCGGAATGGCATCGAGTTCAACCCGGCCCTGCCCCAGCTTCCAGACCACCGGATGTTGCTGTCGTCTCCCACCGCTTCCCTCGCCCGCCCAGATGTTGGTCAGCGTCGCGACAAAGCGGGCCAGCTCGTCGAGTTCCACGATGCGATTGGCATTGCCCCAGGGCCTCGCATCGGCGTCACCGGCGAGGGCCCGCTCCACGGCGTAGGAAAACAGCGTGCGGCGGGCCGGTCCATTCACCAGGGAAATCTCGAACAGGTCATGTGAACCGATCACCCAGTTGGAAAACGTCGCCTCCCGCTGCGGAGCGGCGAACTCGCGATCCAGCTGCCGGGCGACCAGATTGGCAAGCACGCCGAGCCGAGGATCCCATGACAGGGAGCCAAGATCGAGGGCGACCAGCGTTGTGTAGGGCGAGGCTGATCCGATGGCCTCGACGATGTCACGGATGGGCACTAGCTCGCGAATCCTCGGTCCCTGCACCGTGGCGTCTGCCGCCACCAGACATGGCCGGCCTGACAGGCGGTCGGGAAGCTCAATGCCATCGGCATCGAACAGGGGTGGCGCTACCAGACACTGGCCACGGACGTACGCCACCATCACATCCTTCCGTCGCAGGGGCATCTTCCGGCACTGGCCGGCCAGCAGTTCGTTGAGCCCCGCAGCTGTCTCGGCTCCTTTCATCCGTACTGCTGGCAAAGCGATATCGACAGCAACCGCGGCAGACAGCGCGTCGCCTAACGCCGCCGAGTCCTCCACCGAAAACGGCACCGGCTGCAGGGTAGCAAGGCTGTACTCGTCACTGACCACAATGGCCATGCCGGTCTTCCAGGCATAGAACGGCGCGAGGATAAGACTGGCCACAAGCCACACGGCCAGAGCAGCAGCCACCAGAAGCCCGACAATGAGCCCGAGAGTGCCGAGTCTTCGGCGACCCGGAGATCGCGGAGTCGCGGATCGCCAGGCTGCCTGTCGACCGAGGGCGGGACGGGCGGAAGGCGCCTGAGTTGGCTGGGCAGAGGTGCCTTGTGAAAAACGCGGCATCGCTAATCACGCACGCGGTCGATGAGGGCCAAAAAACAAACGATTCGAAGACCGCCTTTGCGACGATCCGCCATCTCGTCGAGTTTACCGGCGTTCCCGACGTTGGTACGATAGAAGTTTATCGCTGTCTGTTCACGACTCCTTGGTGTGACCCTTTTCATGCGTCATCTGCCGGTCCACTGGTCGGAAGGCCTGTTTCTGCGTCCGCACCATTTCCAGGCGTTGGAGCGGTCGTGGTCGGAGCAGTCGTCGGCCTCGACATTCGCCTCAGACCCGTGCAGTTATGGTGTGGTGGGCGTGGAAATAGATTCCACAGCGCTCGCCAACCGGCAGATTCAATTGCGGAGCTGCCGCGCCCGCATGCGGGACGGCACGATCGTCTGGCTCGAGCAGGGGGAGGAGCCCGATCGACTCAATCTGGGCCAGGCGTCGGCCGCCGTGGAAATGCTCTCCGCCGCGCTCGCCGATCCCCTCCAGCAGGTCGATACAGTTCGCATCTACCTGGCCGTGCCGCGGTACGATCCGGTCTCTGCCAACGTCGCGCCTCCCGGGGCGGCCGATCGCAGTCGCAATCTGCTCGTCCGCCAGCCCGTGCAGGACGAGACCGCGGGCGGCAACGATCAGGAGATCGAGTTTCGGCGGCTCAACGTGACGCTGAAGGTCTCGACGGAAGATCTCTCCGGGTTTGAACTGCTGCCGATCGCGCAGGTCCGTCGGGCCGGCAATCGGGAAACGGCCCCTGAGATCGACAGCGACTACTTTCCACCGATGCTGTCCATCGATGCCTGGCGGCCGCTCGGGCTCGATGTCGTCCGCGGCGTGTACGACATGGTGAGCCGCAAGGTCGAGGTGTTGTCTGCCCAGGCAACCAGCCGCCAGGTGGGATTTTCCAGTTCCGAGCCGGGTGACCTCGACCGGCTGATGATGCTTTCAAAGCTGCTCGAGGCGCGGTCTGTTCTCCGCGTCATCGCCTTTGCGCCCGGCATTCATCCGCGGACCGCCTATGCCGAGTTGTGCCGCGTGGCCGGGCAGCTGGCGGTTTTCGAGCCGCAACGGACGATGGAGGAACTGCCCGCCTACGACCACGACGACCTGGCCGGCATTTTTCGGGAGGTGAAGCGGCGGATCGAGGCGATGATCAACCGCGTCGCCTCGCTGGAATACGAGCAGCGATATTTCCTGGGGAGCGGGCCGGCAATCCTGGCGGTGTCCCTCGAGCCGAAGTGGCTGCGCAGCGACTGGCAAATGTATGTCGGAGTGATGCGGGGTGAGCTTTCTGAAGAGGAGTGTCATCGCCTGCTGTCGGGCAATGCCCATCTCGACTGGAAACTCGGCAGTGGCGATGAGGTTGATCGGCTTTTTAAGCTGGGTCTGCCCGGGCTGGAACTGCATCAGCCCGATCGGTCCCCGCGGGCCCTGCCGGCCAACAGCGGCTGGCTCTTTTTCAAGATCGGCACCGACACCCCGGCCTACAAGTCGGTGCAGGTGACCCAGAGCCTCGCGATCCGCGTGCGGGATACCTCGATCCTCAACTCCAACGAACTCGCCGGCCGCCGCCGGCTAGAGGTGACCTACGAGGGCCGCGTGGTGGCGCTCGAGTTTGCCCTGTTCGCGGTTTCCAGCTGAGGCTGCAATGACCCACGGTTTTGCCGCCGCCCTCCTGCCGCTGCTCGGTCACCTGATGTCGCTGACAGCGCGGGCCGAGACGTCGGCCAGTGGTCCGGCCGAGATTGAAAAGGCGGAGCTGCGCAGGCAGTTTGAGGCTGCTGCCGGCAAAATGCGGGGGCCGCGGAGCGATGAATGGCAACTGGCCAGCTATGCGTTGGCGTCGCTTGCCGATGAATTGCTCATCGTTGATATCCCGTGGGAAGGCCAAGGCTGGTGGGAAAACCATGCGATGGAAGTCGATCTGTTCGGTTCCCGCCGCCGCGCGACAGAGTTCTATTCCCGTGCCGAAAAAGCGGCCACGCTCCCGATCCCCGACGCGATTTCTGTTTTTGTGCTCGCTGTTTTGCTCGGATTTCGGGGTATTCTCCGTGAGTCTCCCGAGCAGGTAGAGGCCTGGCTACGAACCAATTCGCGATTGGTACGAGGCCCCGAAGATCTGCCGTTGCTGCCTCCCCGGTCGGCCCCGCCGGCCGGAGCACCACCACAGCAGGGCCCCCTGAAACTCCTCTGGCAGTCGGTTCTCGGCGTGATCCTCGGCACCATTCTGCTCGTCACTGCCTGGTGGGCATTCTGGCTTTCCTGAGCTTCAGACCCCAAAGAACCGACGGGCATCGACAAACTGAATATGGAACTGCTCCGCAAAATCCTTCTGCTTCCTGTCGATGCCATTGTCTGGCTGTCGCAGGCCTTCCTGCGGCGATCGCTGCCGGCGCGGATTGCCTGGGCGGTAGCCACCTTTCAGACCCTCATTGTGGTCTTGGCGCTGGCGGCCATTTTCGGGGTCGGGGGGATGTCGCTGTTTCGTGCCTGGTGGAGCCTGGGGAAGGGGCTGGCCCTGTTGGTGCTCCTGCTGGTGGTGCCGGTACTTGTCTATCAGGCGGCTCGACTCTGGCTGCGGCATGAGAGCGTGCGGTGGCCCGATATTGATGCCGCCTGGAAGGCGGCTCTCATCGAAATTCAACGGCAGCAGGTCGACATCAAGCAGACGCCGTTGTTTCTCCTGCTGGGCTGCGATGGCCGCGAGGTCGAACAGGCGATCATGCAGGAGGCGCCGGTGTCGTTCGTGGTGGTGGCGGCGCCACCCGGGTCGGCGCCGCTCCACGTCTATGCCGGCCATGACGCCGTGTTTGTCTGTCTCTCTGCGATCGGCCACGTCGCGGCAGTGGCCGGGGCATTTCGCCGCAACGCGTTTGACGAGGGGCTGGCCGCGGCCCGGCTGGCTGAACGGGCAGAGGCGGCCGATCGTCTGGTGGCTATCTGCCAGCGCATCTCCAACATCCGCCAGCCGATCGCCCCGATCAACGGCATCCTGGCCTTCCTGCCTCTCCCAGCCGCCGCTCCGCAGCCCGCAATGCTTGCGGCCGGCATCGCCATCGGCGAGGACGTGTCGGCGATCACCACTGCCTTTGGCCTTCGCGTGCCGCTTGTTGTGGCCGGCACGGGCCTCGAGCAGCTGCGTTCCTTTGAGAATCTGCTGGCGCAACTGCCGGCCGCCGAACGCAAGCAGGCCCTTGGCGAACTGATCCCCCCGTCGCAACTTGATTCGGCGAGTGTGCCGGCTGCCCTGGCGGCGCGGTCCTGCGGCGGAATGGTAAACCTGATTCGCGAGCAGCTGCTTGATCCCCGTTCTGCCAGTCAGCCCGCCCTCAACCGTGCGCTCGCGCAGCTTTTGGTTGCCGCCGAGCTCCACCTCATTCCCGCCGTGGAGGGTATTCTGACGGGCCTTCTCGGCCACACATCGCACGGCTCCGGCCTGCCGCTGATGGCGGGATTCGCCCTCGCGGCGGTTTCCCCGGATGCGGAAAAACGCGGCTTTCTTCGCGGATTGTTTGAGCACATGCTGGCTCTCCAGGGGGATCTGGAATGGACGGCAGCCAATCGGCGGCAGAATTCCTGGGCCGAGCGGGCGGCTTGGGGGATGCGGGTCGTGAACATAGTGATGATTCTGGCGATTGTGGGGATCGTGACCTGGCGTCTCTGGCGGTAGCGCGACGGATCGGTGATTCTCAGGGTTCTCATCGATTCCTGACCGGCCCCGCCGGTGTGGGCCGAAGCCGCATGCTAGGCTCGTATGGTGGGTGCCGGAGGCGACGGAGACGAAGGATCCTCCGGCAGCCGCGGGCTGCGGGCCTGCGATCCTTGCCGCCTGCCCCTTGCCATGAGTCTGAGCCGTGTCAATGAGATGGGAGCCGCCGACCGATGGGTACCGCGTTTGATTTTGACCCTGACCGCCTTCGCACGCCCCTGCCAGGCGAGAATCCTGCCGGCATCGACCTTCAGCAGGATGAGAAAGGCCGCGCTTTCCGCTCCGCGCTGCGGGATCTCCGGGAGGAGGCGCGGATCATCGAGCGACAGGCCGATGACGGAGATGCGTCATCCGGAGGATGGCCGGCGGCGATCCCGCTCTGGCGGCAACTGCGGGACAAGGCCGCCGAGGTGCTCCTCTCCACGTCGCGAGACACCGCTGTCGCAGCCATGCTGATCGAGGCCCTCGCCCGGACAGACGGTTTTTTCGGCCTGCAGACCGGCTTCACCGCCGCCCGGGCCATGGTCGAGTCATCGTGGGATCATCTCTATCCGGTTCCCGACCCGCTCGATGGTCCGGTGGACGAAGCGGCCACCATGGAGGAGCGGAGCATGCCGCTGGTGAGGCTTGCCGGGCTGGACGCCGAAGGGCTGCTCGTTCCCGCACTCATGCATGTGCCCCTGACGAGCGACCGGGGCGGTGTCACCATGGGGCTGTGTCACTGGAAGAGCAGTCGTGATCTGGTCAATGAGAATGATGCGGAGAAACTCCAGCTGGCGATTTCGCGCGGTGGTGTCGCGCCGGCGGCGTTTGGTGAGGCGGTATCCGAAACCCGGCCCGACTTTCTGCGGGAAAATTTCCTCGCCGCTCGGGCTGCCTTAGCCGCCTGGGAGGCACTCTGCGGCGCCATGTCCACAGCCACTGGCGGCCAGGCCTTGATTCCTGTGAGTCCGCTGCGGGCCCTCTTTGAGGACTGCCTGGCCGCGATGCGAATTTTCGCGCCGCAGGCAACCGTGGGGGAGGAGGGAGCGGCGGCCACTTCCGTTCCCGCCGAGTCTTCGATTGCCGCCGGAGCTGCCGCCCCCCCTCCGGTCGCGGCTGGGACTCCTGCCGACCGGGAGCAGGCCTTCCGGGCCCTCGAGCAGATCGCGGTATTTTTTGAAACCCACGATCCCCACAGCCTGTTGGCGGCCCAGATTCGCAATGTCGTGCGGCTGGGAAGGCTGCCCCGGGCGGCGTACTATCAGGAACTTCTTTCTGATTCGTCGGCCGCCGCGACGCTCTTCAAGTTTGTCGGGATTGAGGCCGGGCCGGAGGAAAGCGGATCATGAGGTGATCGTGAGGCGGCCTTGGTCGGTCGGGGATACTTGACTGGCCGTTGTCGATAGACAACCATCTCCAATCGAAGTTCAACGGCGACAGTTCCCACACCTCCATTCTGGAGATCTTTTTCTCATGCCGGAATCCGTTCAGCAGAAATTGTCTCGCGTGCGGAAGCCGCGGGTGCATATCACCTACGAGGTGGAAACAGAAGGGGCTGTGGTTGTGAAGGACCTGCCCTTCGTGGTCGGTGTGATGGGCGACTTCTCGGGCAATCCGACGGAGCCGCTCAAGCCCCTCAAGGATCGCAAATTCGTCTCGATCGATCGTGATAGTTTCGACGAGGTGATGCGGCGCATGACTCCCGGCCTGCAGATGCGGGTGAACAACACGCTCGCCGGCGATGGCAGCGAGATGCCCGTGCAGCTCAAGTTTTCGTCGATCGAAGATTTTGAGCCGGCTCGGGTGGTGGAGCAGGTGGAGCCGCTGCGAAAACTGCTTGACACGCGAAACCGGCTGCGGGAGTTGCTCAGCGCCGTGGACCGGGCCGATGGCCTGGAATCCGAGTTGGAGAAGATTCTGCAGAGTGATGACCAGTTGAAGAAGCTGGCAGGTGAGATGGGGCTTGGTGATGCCGCGGCCGCCGAAGCTCCGGCTGCCGAGGGTAATCCTGAAGGAGGTGCAACATGAGCACTGGCGAAACGCAGCAGGCGGCCTCGGCAGCAGAAGCCACCACGTCGGGTCTGCTCGATCAGATCACCCAGCTGATGCCCAAGGCGGTGGAAAAGCCACGGCGGGACGCACTGATTCGCTCGCTCGTGGAGCAGTCACTGCAGGGGACCGTGCGGTTCGACAAAAATGTGACGCGGACGATCGGGCAGGCGATTGCAGCGATCGACAAGGCCTTGTCGGGCCAACTCGCCGAAATCATGCACCACGCCGACTTCCAAAAGCTGGAGGGTACATGGCGGGGCTTGCATCATCTTGTGATGAATTCCGAGACCAGCGCCCAGTTAAAGCTCCGGGTGCTCAACGCATCCAAGCGGGAGCTGTTCAAGGACCTCGATAAGGCGGTCGAGTTTGACCAGAGCCAGGCCTTCAAAAAGATTTACGAGGCTGAGTTTGGCTCGCCGGGTGGCGAGCCCTACGGCGCGTTGATCGGTGATTACGAGTTCACCAATCACCCGGAAGACATCGACCTGATGACGAAGATGTCGCAGGTGGCGGCGGCTGGTTTCTGTCCATTCATCTCGGCGGCGGATCCGGCGCTGCTGGGCCTGGAGAGCTTTTCGGAACTCTCCAAGCCCCGTGACCTCGAGAAGATCTTTCTCGATGAGTCGTATGCCAAGTGGCGGAGCTTCCGCGATTCTGACGATTCCCGGTTCGTCGTGCTCACGATGCCACGATCACTCTCCCGGCTTCCCTACGGTAAAAATACCAAGCCCGTGGAGGAGTTCGACTTCGAGGAGGTGGAACTCGATGCCCAGGGCAACGCCATGCCCGTGCCGCATGACAAGTATGCCTGGATGAATACCGCCTTCGTGCTTGGTGCCCAGTTGACGAGTGCCTTTGCCAAGAACGGCTGGTGCACCGCAATCCGCGGGGCCGAAAACGGCGGTAAGGTGGAGGGGCTGCCGGCACATATCTTCACCGCCGACGATGGCGATATGGCGATGAAGTGTCCGACCGAGATCGCCATCACCGACCGCCGCGAGGCGGAATTGTCGAAGCTCGGGTTTCTGCCACTGTGCCACTACAAGAACACCGACTACGCCGTGTTTTTCGGGTCGCAGACGGTGCAGAAGGCGAAAAAGTACGACCGTCCTGAGGCGACGGCCAATGCCGCCATCTCGGCCCGGTTGCCGTACATGATGGCGACCTCGCGAATCGCCCACTTCCTGAAGGTGATCGCTCGCGACAAGATCGGCTCGTTCATGGAGCGGCAGGATTGCGAGGACTGGCTCTCGCGGTGGATCTCGAATTACGTCACGACCGATCCCCGTCCCTCCGAGGACATCAAGGCCCGCTATCCGCTGGCTGAGGCCACGATCAAGGTGGAAGAGGTGCCTGGGGCGCCCGGCAGTTACAACGCGGTGGCCTGGCTCCGGCCTTGGCTGCAACTCGAGGAACTGACCACGAGCATGCGGATGGTGGCCAAGATACCGGCCTTCGCCAAGGGCGGAGGCTGATCCGCCGGTGGCCCGCGGGGCGGCTGGTGACTCGAGCAAAACCCGGCGGCGAGGGCCTGACGCATGACGCTGACTCCGGCGGCCGCAGCGACCGTGTCGACGCAGGTGTACGAGCCTGCCGGCGGGGATCCGCGGAGCGGCAGTGCCCCTCTCCCACTATCGGAATTGCTGACGTCGCTGGCCGCAGCCGCTCCCGGCGGGGCCACTGCGACCGGCCCTGCCACGCGGCTGCTATCGGCTGAGACCCCGGCGGAGACGCTGTCGGCCTGGGCCGCCGTGCGGGTGCCGGTGGGCGGCCGGCTTTCTCGACGGGATCTTGCCGATTGTCTGGGGGAGGATATCGCCCTGCTCGACGAGGCGATCGGCAGACAGATCGACGCCATCCTCCATCATCCGGCCTTCCAGCGGCTGGAGGGCTCGTGGCGTGGATTGCATTGGCTCGCCTCCGAGGCGGCTGCGGCCGACGATTCACCCGACGGCCGGAGTCGGATCGAACTGCGAATCCTGAATGTGACGAAGCGTGAGCTGGCCCGCGACCGGGAGCATGCCGTCGAGTTCGATCGATCCACTCTCTGGCGAAAGATCTACGAAGAGGAGTTTGGCACCGCTGGCGGCCAGCCGTTTGGGCTGCTCCTGGCCGATTACACGTTTGGCCGGCATCCCGATGATGTCGATCTTCTCACGGGTTTGGCGGAGGTCGCCGCCGCCGCCTTCGCGCCGCTGCTGGCCAACCCTGCCGCTGACCTGATGGGCATCGACAGCCTCGACCGACTCAACACCTTCAACGACCTGCAGCGGTACCAGCAGTCGCCCGACTTCGTGAAGTGGCGGTCGCTGCGGAGTCGGGAAGAAAGTCGCTTTGTGGGGATGCCATTGCCGCGAGTGCTCGGCCGGCTGCCGTATGAGGGCTGGCTGGCCGGCCCGGAGGCCGACGCCTGTCCCGAACGCTCGTTTTCCCGACGGGGCTTTCGCTACCGCGAGCGAACCGAGGGGAAAGAGGATGGTCGACTCTGGATGGGGGCGATCTGGCCGCTGGCTTCGGTGATCATTCACGAGTTTGGCACGTCGGGCTGGTTTGCCGACATCCGCGGCGGCTCCCGGGGCGTTGTTGGCGGCGGGCAGGTACACGCGCTGCCGGTCGACGGCTTTCCGGGGCTGCGGCATGCCGAGGCGGTTCGCGGACCGGTGGAAGTCGCCCTCACCGACGCCACGCAGGCACAGCTGGAGGAGGCGGGGCTCATTCCGCTGTGCTGCTCGGCCGCCGAGGGGCGGGCCGTGTTTCACACCAACATGTCGCTGCACGAGCCGGAAAAGTACGACAGGCCGGCGGCCGTCGCCAATGCCCGGATCTCGGCGATGCTGCAATATGTGATGTGCGTGTCCCGGTTCGCCCACTATCTCAAGGTGATCATGCGGAACAAGCTCGGCAGTTTCACCGAACCTGCCGAACTGGAGCGGTTTTTGAACGAGTGGGTCAACGAGTATGTCACGCCCGACGATCGGGCCTCGCCAGAAGTCCGGGCCCGCCTCCCGCTGCGGGCCGCCGACGTGCAGGTGCGGGAGGATGCCGGGTCGCCGGGGGCATTCCGCGTGGTGATGCATCTTCAGCCCCACTTCCAACTCGATCAAATCGATGCGACACTCAGGCTCGTGACGACGATGCTGCGGCAGGAATCCCGCTGACCAACCCCACGTGGAGAACCCATGGACTCGCCAGGTGACTTGTTGCAGGCCGGCCGGCTGGCCGACGCCATCGCGGCCGCCGAAGGTCAGGTGAAGGCCGCCCCGGCCGACGTCGACCGCCGCTGGCTGCTTGCCGAACTATTGATCCTGGCCGGGCAGGCTGATCGGGCCGACGCCCAGCTCGACACGCTGATCAGCCTGGAGCCCCGCGCGGCCGTGACGGCGACACCCTTGCGGCAGCTGCTGCGGGCCGAGGCCGCCCGACGCCAGTTCTTCGAGGAGGGGCGGGTTCCCGACCTCCTCGACGGAGCCGATGATGCGATCCGTGGCAGGCTCGAGGCTTCCGTGCATGTCCGCGAAGGCGACCCGGCGGCGGCCCGCCGCCGTTTGGCTGCTGCCGCGGCCGCGCGGCCGCCACCGCCCCGGGGGGGTTCGGTTCGCCCG
>CAYZFV010000075.1:0-7096 GCA_964477765.1 uncultured Candidatus Kuenenia sp. | reverse complement strand
CCGGCCCACAGCGACCCGGCCGCCACAGCGATCGCGGTCAACGCAACCCACCAGCCGAGTCCGCCCGGGCCGAAACCGATGCCGGTCGCATCGGCCGCGAATGCCGCAACGATCCCGCCCAGCGGCACCTGACCCACGAGGGACGCCAGCAGCAGGACCGCCGCCATCCAGCCCCAGGCCCGAAACCGGCCGTTGTAGTCGTCGCGACGGTGCCGCCGCATGCCTCGCACGGCCCATGCCACCGCCGCGGCGGTCACGAGCAGAATGTGGCTTGTCCACCCGGCGAGGCTGCCTGAGGCATGGAGGTCGAAGGCCGCGCGAACTGCGGCGAGCGTGCGGGTGAAGCGGCCGCCGGGGGTGATCACGGGGCGCTCGAGCAGCATTTCGGCGAGGCTCGGGCCGACGGCGGCAGCTGCCAAGAACAGGATGCCGCAGGCGGCCAGCGTCAGGCCGCCGATGCCGGTGGGCAACACGGTAGCCAGGCCCGGCTGTCGCTCTGGCGCCGCCGCGGGGGCGTATTCAGCGCCGCGCCGCCCCTCCACGCCCGCGGTGGAATCGTCGGCTGACGACGCGGTGCGAGACCAAGACACGATCATTCGTCGACGCTGGTCGCGTCGCGAACTGCCGGCGCGGGACATCGGGCCACGATTCGTTTGAGTGGCGGGAACGCCTCCCGCCGGGGACCGCGGGGCCTCCATGCCGCCGCGACCATACCAAACCGCGCTTGTCATCGGCAGCGATTGGGCACGGGATTTACCCCCTCTGCAAGCCGCGGGGCATCCGGCACGGCCCGCACGTTCGGCACGGGCGACGCTTCCCGATGTGATCGCGTATTCCCCACCATTGGCACCGGCGGCAGCGGCCCGTCGTTTGCCGACACCGGGCGAGTCGACTACGATCCCGCCAAACCAACCGTCCACGCACCTCCAGGAGAACCTGCCATGGCCTACTCGCTCCCCCCCCTCCCCTACGCCTTCGACGCCCTCGAGCCCTTCATCGATGCCCGCACGATGGAGATTCATCACGACAAGCACCACGCGGCCTACGTCACCAACGTCAACAAGGCCCTCGAAGGCCATGCCGATCTGGTGGCCCTGCCGGTGGAGAAGCTGATCACCGATCTCGAGAAGGTGCCGGAGGCGATCCGCACGGCCGTTCGCAACAACGGCGGTGGCCATGCCAACCACACGATGTTTTGGGAGACGATCGGCAAGGGCAAAGGGGGCGAGCCGAGCGGCGGCCTCGGCGAAGCCATGAAGAGTGTCTTCGGCAGCTTCGACAATTTCAAAACGACCTTCAGCGATGCCGGCATGAAGCGATTTGGGAGTGGCTGGGCCTGGCTGTCGGTCGATCCGCAGGGCAAGCTGCTCGTGGAGAGCACGGCCAATCAGGACAGTCCGCTTATGCACGGCAACACGCCGGTGCTCGGCGTCGACGTGTGGGAGCACGCCTACTACCTGCTCTACCAAACCCGCCGTGCCGACTACCTGACGGCGTTCTTCAACGTCATCGACTGGGACGCCGTCGGCCAGCGGTTCGCCGCCGCCAAGAAATAGGCAGCGGCAAGACCGCGCTCCCGTTGACTCACGCGACGATCTGGCGAACTGATCAAGGAAGGCTCGGGGGTCGGCGAACGCCCGACGAGCGTAGGGCTCCTCGCCCCGCGAGGAGACTTTTGCCGCCTCCGAGCCGGCGATACACGGAGCCGGTTTGTGGTCTAGCCTACTTTACCGAAGCTGGTCATCTTCGCGTCTCCACGCTCGCCGTAGGGCTGGCGTTGACGCACGGATGCCGGGCGGCCTATTTCCCTCTCAGGCGATAGGCACCCGCCAGGCACCCGTCCGTTGGAGACCGTCATGAGCCAGGAGCACGACTACCATTTGAGCCACGGCTCCAGCGTGTGGGCGGCCGCCGCCCTAGGCCTGATTCTCGTGGCCACGGGCTGCAAGAGCGGTGCCTCGTTTTCCAAGCCGTCTTCCTGGTGGGCGGGCGGCGGATCAAACGATCCTTCACAACTTGCTGCGGCGCCACCGTTTGCAGAGGGGGCGTCCGCGGAGGGCACCGTCGCCAAGCCCTCGCGCATGGCATCGCCCTATCCGACGACGACTACGCCGCAGGGCTACGCGATCAACGACGCGACGGCGAATCCACAGATGCCGCCAGCGACAGCCCAGGCGGCTGCCGGCCAGCCACCGGTCTACCCTTCCACCGACGATGCGGCGCCGGTGACCTACGGCCAGCCGGCTCCCACGCCGATGACGTATCCCGACACCGCCGAGATGGCGGGGGCGGCCGCGGCAGGCGGCGCGGCTGGCGGCATCGCAGCCCAGACAGGCCCCTACGCCACGCTGCCGACCGCAGCGGCGCCGGCTCCGGCTGCGCCGCCCACGCCTGACACGGTCGTGGCTCCTTCACGGATTGCCGACAGCCGCATGGGTAGTTCGTTTGGTGATTCGGTGTCGCCGGCTCCTGCGGCAGCACCGCCGGCGGCACCTGAGTCGCGGTATGGCGATGTCAACGCCAGCCGATTTGGCGGAAGCGGCTTTGGAGCGGAAGAGGCCGCTGCGGCGCCGCCGATGGCCCCGGCCACGGAGCCACCGCTGTCGACTGCTCCGGCATCCGCGTTTCCCGCGCCGGCATCGTCGGCTCCGATTTCGTCGCCGCCTGCAGCAACACCCATGCCGTCGGGCTCGTCGCTGCCCGCCACGCCGCCGCGAAGGCGGCCCGACCCCGGCTATCGACCGGGCGGCACGTCGAGCTACACGACGAGTTCATCGATTCTCGTCGGGGCTCCCAGCGTTGATCCGGCGGTTCGCGCCGCCAGTTTCGACACGCCGGCCGAGCCGGTGGTGCGGTAGCGGCTCCGCCGCCGTCACCAGCCCATCACCATGTTCGACTCGATCACCTTGCGGGCGCGGTCGAGGTCGTCGCCGGTTTCGTGCATGTAGAGCCGGATGGCATGCAGTTTGTCGCCGGCCGCCTTGGAGAGGCATTCGCGGGCGGTGTTGCATGGATCGCTGCGGGTGTCGGTGAGGCCGAGCGCCGATTTTGAGATTACCCAGGTATCTCGAGGCCGGCGGGTGAGCCTCACGATTTTCTCATGGGGGTAGGCATCGGCCACCACCGCCTCCGCCCCTTGCTCGTCGGCCGCCCACGAAATGATGATGTGCCCGTCGGTCTCGATCTCGAATAGCGGCATTGGTGCGGTCTCCTGCGGGCATCAACCCGGGGCGGAATGCGGCCGACAATCGAGTGCACAGCGTCGACCAGCTGTCGACTAGAATACCGTCGAAGGTTGCAGCCATGCGATACGACCGCGACGGATTTCCGATTCCACCCGAATTCGACGTGCCCGTCGACGTTTCGGCTGACGTTCCCGCCGACGCCGGGCCACGGCCCGGCCGGCGGCGGGCGGGAGCGGGCAAGCGGCTGCTGATCGCGGCGTTGATCGCCGGCCTGGTGCTGCCGGCGTTGCTGGCGCCCGTGGCGATGCCCCTGATTCGCGAGGCGGTGGTTGTCTGGTCGCTCGAGCAGGCGACGTTTCACGAAGTCCAAGACGATCTGCCGACGGCGGTCTCGCACATGACCCGCGCCATCGACTGGTATGGCGAGGATGCGGAGCTGCTCTGCATGCGGGCGATGCTCCGGCTGGAGAATCGTGACCCGGCGGGGGCGATCGCCGATGCCGGGGTGGCGGGCCCGGGGGGGGGGGGTCGCCGGGGCGGAGGTGGCGGCCGCGGAGGGGCGGAGGAGCCCCGCGCCGGCGCGGGTGCGGGCGCTGGCCCACGTGGTGGCCGGCGATCCGGAGGCGGCGCTCGAGGCGGCGGAGCTTGCGGTGCGGCTCTCCGGGCCCGGCGATCCGGAAGCGCTCAACCACCGCGCCTACATCCGGGCGCTCGTGGGCCGCGATCTCTCCGAGGCGCTCTCCGACATCGATGCGGCGTTGGCCGTCCGCGACGACGAGCCCGTGGAATTTCTCGACACCCGCGGCTTCATCCTGCATCTGCTCGGCCGGCACCAGGAGGCGATCGATCAGCTCAATCTGGCGATCGACGGCATGCAGCGGGAGCGGCGGCAGGCGATGTTGTTGGCGGAGCGGATCGACCGCGTCCAGCTCGCGCGGCGGCTGCGGTGGTTTGATCACTCGCTGGCGGTGATGCACCATCATCGGGCGCTTGCCTGCCAGGCGATCGGGCTCGAGGGGCAGGCCGAGCAGGATTTCGAAATCGCCCGCCAAAAGGGCTTCGATCCGTCGCGGGGCGTGATGTAGGCGGCTGTCACACCACGTCGGGCCGTGGGTCGCCGAGGAGGCCCGCGTAGTAGAGCGGCATGAATGTCAGACGCTGTTCGGGCCGGCGGGCGAACGTGCCCGAGGAGAGTACGACGCCTTCCGGGGAGGAGGGATAGGTGGCAAGCAGCATGTGCAGGCTGCGGAGGCTGCCTCCCGCACCCGACTTGACCTCGATCGGCACGACCCTCCCCTCTCGCGCGACGAGAAAATCCACTTCCGCACTGCTGCCGCGGGCCTCGCGTGACCAGTAAAAAAGCTGAGACGCATGGTTGGCGACGAGTTCTTGGGCGACGAACTGCTCGGCGAGTTTGCCCCGGTAGATCGCCAGTAGATCGGCCTCCCGCATTTCACGCTCCACGGGTACGTGGCAGAGATGCTGCATGAGGCCGATGTCGAGCAGCGCGGCCTTGAATCGCTTGCCGCCGGCGGTGGCTCCGAGCGGGAGCCCCGATGGATTGGCGGCAGTGATCTTGTGGATCAGCCGGGCCTTGCAGAGCAGGTCGAAACCGCGACGGTTGGTGGGGCCTGAGTGACCGGAGTCGAGCCGGGCATACTTGATCTGTTCGCCGACCTGGCGGGCAACGCTCGCGAGCACGCTGTCGAGGCAGTCGCGATCGACCCGGGGTGTGTACTTGGCGAAGTCATCACGAGAGGAATTGACGATTTCGGCCTGCACCCTGAACGCCTCGACGAGCGACCTTGTGTCGCGGAAGGCCTGCACACTCTCCGGCATTCCGCCGACGAAGAAGTAGGTCTTCAGTTCCGTGAGCAGCTGCCTCTGGATGCCGGGGTCGACCGTGGAGGGATGCAGAGCGGCGGTCTCGGCGGCCACGTCGTTACCGATGCCACGCAGGTATTCGCAAAATGTCATCGGATGGAGGTGCAGGTATTGCACGCGGCCCACCGGCACGGAAATCTCGCCGAGGGCAAACTCCAGGAGTGAGCCGGCGGCGATGACGTGTAGCTCGGGCAGTTGCTCGTAGAAGTAGCGGAGCGCCACGATGGCCCGTGGGCAGGCCTGGATCTCATCGATGAAGAGCAGCGTATGGCCCGAGAGGATGCGTTGCCCGCTCTCCACTTCGAGTTGTCGCACGACCAGGTGGGGATCGAGGTTGTCGCCGAAGAGGGCATGCAGATCGCGCCGCTTCTCGAGGTCAATTTTGACCACCGACTCGAACGCCGCCGCAGCGACGTGCTCGACGAGCCATGTCTTGCCGACCTGTCGGGCCCCGCGGACGACGAGCGGCTTGCGTTGGGGCGACGCCATCCACTGCTCGATCTGTCGTCGGGCAATGCGATCCACAGATGAGACTCAAAAAGAAAGTTAAAAGTTATTGGACAGAGAACTTCATGGTGATTGAAAATCAAGGCAAATTCTAAAGCGTCATAATTGAAAAACAAGCATGAATTGGATTTTTGCTTGGTGGTCCGGGCGCGAGCCCTCCACCAAAAAGCACCCGGCGCGAGCCCGGTGGCCTGCCACGGCGCCGGCTGTTGCGTCATCCCGCGGGCGAGCGCCCTGCGGCTTCTTGGAAAAACCGAATCGGCAGGCGGATCGGAAGAGCAATTGTTGTTGGCATTTTTCCAGTTAAAACGCCAAGTGTGTTTATCAGGCGCAGGCTCACTCCCGACCGCTCGTTCCTCCTGTTCGAGCCGCGTAGCACCGGGAAATTAACGGGGATTCGGACGGCTATCCGGGCGGACGTGAGCTGCGCCCTGCGCGACCGCGGCATCGAGGGCGGCCGCCGCCGTGATCACGGCCACCGCGGCCCGGTTTACGTCGCGGGTGACGACGACCCGCACCGCGCCGGTCGTCGGAGACGTGGCGAGCGGGACCAGCACTACGCGCTAATCAATGCGGTATGCTGACAGATGTCGCGTTGAGTTCAATCCTCTGTTCATTCGGGGCAGTGGCCATGACAAAACACCATTACACCGTCGTCTTGGAGCGCGAGGCCGATGGAGGGTTCCACGCATTTTGCCCGGCGCTCAAGGGCTGTCATTCCGAGGGCGACACGATCGACGAGGCTGTGTCAAACGTCCGGGAAGCGATAGAGGCATATCTCGAAAGCCTTGCCGCCAGAGGTGAGCCGATCCCTGTCGAGGGTACTGATTTTGGGCGTCTTTCGGGACGTCAAGCGATTTTTCGCGGGCGCCGTGAAGCGTTGACGGCTCCTGATGGCCGGTGACGGCCGCTGATGGAGCCGGAATTGGAGCCGGATTTCCGGTGACCGCCGCCCAGTCCTCCGGCCGCACCGCGTGGTAGTGCCGCCGCCGCAGGTGGGCCGTGTTGCCGATCCACGCGTTGATCGCCTTTTCAGCGACACCCCGCCGCTCCAAATCGTCGGAGCAGCTGCCGCGCAGGTTCGTGAAGAACTTCGGCCAAGGCTCGAAGCCAGCCTTGATGACCAGCCGCTTGGCCTGGGTTCCAAGGTTGCTGCCGCGGCGGGCCCGCGGCACCACGTAGACGGCCCCGGGAGATCGCTCGCGGTAAGCCCGCTCGAGGTGCGGCCGCAGCGCCTCGAAGATCGGCACCACCCGCCGGCCACGGCCGGGATGATGCTCGAGTTTCTTCTCGTGGACAGTAAACCGGCTGTTCTCCCAGTCAATGTCCGACCATTTGAAATCCTCGACCTCGCTCGGGAAGCGGGTGCCGCCGAATCGTGGCAGGGCGAGAATCATTCGCCAGTCCTCGTCGGGGCAGATGGCGATGACCTTCTCGATCGTCTCCGCGGGCACGAAGACAATCCGCTCGTCGTTGGCCTGGGGCCCGCAGGGCACGTCCGCAAAGGGGTTGGCGGGAAT
>CAYZFV010000074.1:0-11954 GCA_964477765.1 uncultured Candidatus Kuenenia sp. | reverse complement strand
CGATGTGCTGCCCTATCCGACGTCGGGGCTGACGCATGGGCCGATGCTCGGCCGACCGGCGAGCGGTGGTGTGCGGATCTGGCTGCGAACCGATCAGCCGCGGGAATTTGCGGTCGTCTACGACACGCGGGTGCCGCTCACGGCCGACTCCCCGAGTGTGCCGGGGAAGACGATCGCCGCCAGCGACAATACCGCAACGGTCGACCTCACGGGCCTCGCGGCCGACACCCGGTATTTCTACGGCATCCGCATCGACGGGCAGTTGATCGACACCCGTGTTGACTTTCATGATCCCTGGCCGGCCTTCCAGACGCTGGCAGACGCCGGCATCGCCCGGGATGAAGCGGTCAATCCCGAGGGGCTGACCAACCTCTGCTTTGCGATCGGCCATTGCATGTGCCAGGAGCCCGGGCCCAGCAGCGGTGGCCACTATGCCAGTTCGCCCGTCTTTGACACGCTGCTGGCCCGGCACGGCGACGAGCCGCGGTTCATGATCATCAACGGCGACATCATCTATGAGGAGCGGCGAGACGGCACGCTGGACGGGGTGCGGGAGAACTACCGGCTCTATTTTGAGCGGGGCCGGTCGTTTGCTCGGCTCGCCCGCCGGCTGCCACTCGTGTTTACTTTCGACGATCATGACGTCGGCTGGGATATCCACGGCTGTGGAGAGGTTGGCCTCGGCGAGGGGCGGCATCTCATGCGGGATATCGGCCTGGCCGCCTACAGTGACTACGCCGCCTGGGCCAATCCGCAGATGGCCTCCCGTGGCACGATTCGCTTTGGTACGGCGGCGATGGCGGCCGGCAGTGACCTGCTTGTCGACGAACAGGCCGACTTCACCGGTCTTGATCCGGCCACCGTCAGCACGATTCATATCGGCAGCTACACCCGGCCTGACTCGGGCTGGAAGCGTCCGGCCTCAGGCGATGCCGCCACGCCACCGCCCAATGCCGGGGTCTATGGGCTTGTCGAGGTCGTTGACGCCCACCGGCTGAGGGTGCGGCCCGCCTTCACGCAGGCTGGAACAGCCGGCTACAGCATTGGCACCCACCACTACTACGATTGGCAACAGGGCAACTGCCACTTTCTGGCGCTGGACACCCGGGGGGAACGCAGCCGCTTCAACAGCAAGAACCGGGCTGATCCGCAGGCGTTCATCCTCGGTGAGGCCCAGGAGCGGTGGCTGCTCGAGACGGCCCGAACCACCACTGCCGACTTCATCTTTCTGACTTCCCCCGATCCATGGACGGTCTACCACACCGCCGCCCATGTCAGCACCAAGCCGGGGGCCGACCGCGACGACAAGGGGGACGGCTTTCCGTCGTTCCTACATCAGCGAGAGCGGCTGCTCGAGGCACTCGACGCAATTGGCAAACCGGTGTTGATCTTTTCGGGTGATGTGCACCATGCGGCCAGCATTCGCATCACGGCCAACGTCTGGGAGTTTCTCTGCGGCCCCCTCGCCTCCACCGGCCATCCGCTGGCCACGCTTGGCAACCCGCCGACCGGCGGCAGCTGGGAAAGCATGGGGCGGTCGGTCGATGTTCGCTGGCTGTCGGGGTTTCCCAACGACCTGCCCTATCAGCGGATTCGCAACGCCTACTATGGGCTGGTGCAGGTGAATAACGCTGCCGAGGTGGGCCGGCCGCAGGGTACCGGCCTGCGGCTGGCGGCCTTCGACCGGCCGAGCGTGACCGTCCGCTGGCACGACGCCTACACCGGACGGCTGGTCTATGCCGAGACGGTGGCGGCCAGCGGCCCCTGAGGAGGGCCCGTTGTTCGGAGAGACACGCACACGAGCTTCACGACGCGTCACACTTGGGCCGCTGGGTATCTGCCTGGTGCTGGCCGGAGCAGTCGCGGCCTTACCAGCGGCCGAACCGGCCACTGCGGGGCCGAACGTGATTCTGATCGTGGCCGACGACCTCGGCTGGGGCGATCTTGGCTGCTATGGAAATCCCGATCTCGACACCCCGGTGCTCGACAGCCTCGCCCGGACGGGCGTCCGCCTCACCGCCTGCTACTCGCCGTCGCCGCTCTGCTCGCCTGCCCGGGCCGGATTCCTGACCGGGCGGTGGAACCATCGCACCGGAGCGGTCGATGTCTCGAGCAACCGGGGCGTTGACCGGATCGAGTTAAGCGAGCGGACGATCGGCGACTACTTCCGGGCGGCCGGCTACGCCACGGCCTACATCGGCAAGTGGCACAGCGGTCTCTATCTCGACTACTACCTGCCCCATCGCCGCGGGTTTGACCACTTTGTCGGCTTTGCCAACGGTGCGCACGACTTCGAGCGGTGGCAGTTGGAGCGGCGAACGGCGGCTGCGAATGGGCAGCCGGAAACCGGCCGGGTCGAGCCCCATGACGGCCGTCATCTGAGCGACGTGCTTGCCGATGAGGCGGCGGCCTTCGTGCGGGAATCGGCCGCAGCCGACCGGCCTTTTGCCCTCGTGTTTGCCCCGGCGGCGATCCACCCGCCCCTGCAGGCTCCACAGTCGCTCATCGACAAGTATGTCACCCGGCTGGCCGGTCGCGGCGACTACGCCGTGGCCATCACCTACGCGATGATCGAGCAGATGGATGCCGGCATCGGCCGGCTGCTGGCGACCGTCGATGAGACGGGGTTTCGCGAGCGGACGCTCGTGATCTTCACGAGTGACAACGGAGCCAATCTTGTCTGGTCGGGGATTAAGGGGCAGACCGGCCAGCGGTTTCACGGTCCATTCAGCGGCACCAAAGGCGACGTGTTGGAGCAGGGAATCCGCGTGCCGGGCATCGTCGCCTGGCCAGGGCATATTCCTGCCGAAACCGTCATCGACACGCCGGTTCATGGCTGCGACTGGCTGCCGACCGCGCTGGCCGCCTGTGGCATTCGGGCGGTGGATGGCTCGAAGCCCCTCGACGGCGTGAATGTGCTGCCGCTGCTTATCGATGACGAGGCCGCAGACCTTGCCGAGCGGCCACTCTTTTTTCAACGGACCCGTTATACGCCTGTCGCCCACAGCAATGCCGCGATTCGGCAGGGCCGCTGGAAACTTGTCTGGCCGCCGATTCCCGAGACGATGCGCAAGGACGTCGCCCGTGACAACCTCTCCTACGAGCGCGGCCTGACCCATGCCCACTGGGAGATGCCACTCGACACTGAACTTCCCGCCTATGGCGGTGTGGTTGCCGATCGGCCGCAACTCTACGACCTCGACGCTGATCCCGGCGAAGCTCGGGACGTGGCCGCAGATCATCCCGACATCGTGGACCGGCTTACGGCGGCCTACGTTGCCTGGTTTACCGAAGTCGAGGCGGAGTGGCGGGCTGCCCGCGAGCGGATCGTCGACCATGACGAAGCCTCCTGGCGACACCGAACTCCTCCCGACCCACGGAAACTGTTCCCTGACGGCAATCGCTGACGAGATTTGCCGCGGGGCGGTGTGGCCACGCCCGGGCAATCGACCATTCACCGTCGGCTTGTTTGGAAAGGCCGCCTCCACCCGCTACAACACTCACACTTCATTATTGAAGTTGGTTTTCATGCAAGGAGGGTTCCGGAGAGGAGCTTGCTCATGTTGAAAACGGACCCTTCACGTCGGACGTTTCTCGCGGCGACGGCTCAGGCCGTCGGGGCGGCGGCCCTGCCGACGATCGTATCGGCCAAGGCACTCGGTCTCGAGGCCGGCGCGGCGCCGGCCGGTGAACGGCTCACGCTCGGGGTGATCGGATTCGGACCACGCTGCAAATACGTGCTCGCGGAGATGCTCAAGTTTCTTGACGTCCAGTGCGTCGCGATCGCGGACGTGCAGGCCGTGCAACGGGATGCCGGCAAGGCGTTCGTCGACGGTCACTACGGCACCACCGACTGTGTGGTCTATCGCGACATGCGTGAACTGCTCGCCCGGCCCGACATCGACTGCCTGCTCATCGCCACCGGCGACCGCTGGCATGGGAAGGCGGCGATGATGGCGGCCGAGGCGGGGAAGGACGTCTACTGTGAGAAGCCGTGCGGCCTCACGATCGACGGCTGCCGCCGCATCGCCGAGACCTTCCAGGCGACCGGCCGTATTTTTCAGGCCGGCACGCAACGCCGCAGCGTGCCGAACTTCATCCGTGTGAAGGAATTGGTGCAGGCCGGAAAGATCGGGGAGCTGACCGAGATGCATGCCTCGGTGTATGTGCCTTCCCTCAACAACGACTGGCTTCCCGCCCAGCCGACGCCCGATCCCGCGCAATGCGATTGGAACGTGTGGCTCGGCCCGGCTCCGTGGCGGCCCTACAACGCCGGCTATCTGGGCCGCGGTTGGCGGGGTGTCTACGACTTCGAGGCGGGGGCGAGGCTCCTCGACTGGGGCGTGCATACCGTCGATCTCTGCCAGTGGGTCAAGGGAGCCGACGGCACCGGGCCGGTGGAGTTCGCGCCATCTGAAACGGAGATCGTCTGCCGGTACGCCGACGGCGTGTCGCTGACGCTCCACTTCCTCGCCGAGCCCTTCAAGGATCGCGGGCCACAGTTCAACACGCAGCTCGGCACCTGCCCGGTGCGGTTTGTCGGCAAGGAGGGCTGGATCTCCACGGGAGACGCCGGTCTCGTCGATGTCGAGCCCGCGACGCTGGCGAGCGAATTGCCCGAGGCCGTGAAGCGGGTGCGGGGCATCGATGCGGCGGCCCACGCCCGCAACTTCTTCGACTGCGTCAAGACCCGGCAGGCGGCGGTGTGCAATGCCGATGTGATGAGGCGATCGCATGCCGTGGCCCACGCGGCGGCCAACTCCTGGATTCTCGGTCGGCCGCTGGGATTCGATCCGGCCACGGAACTCTTCACCAGCGGCGGCAGCCCCGATGCGGAGGCCAATGGGCTGAAGAAGCGTCCCGAGCGAGACGTATGGGCGTGAAGGCACTCCGGCATCGGTCGGGCAGGAACGACGTCATCGCGCTCGATGCCCCCCATAGCCGTAAGCCTCCCGCGAAATCATCCCTGATCGAGGAGCCACTGCCAGACAGGCTCGCGGCGGATGATCGCCGACCGTCCCTGCCATGTTTCACGGCTTTCGCCCCGCTCATCGGAGCTGAGCAGGAGCAAGTCGTCACACCGCAACTCGTGGCCGGCTTTGATCAGACCGCGAACTTCCCGCGACCGAACCTTTGGATCGCGGAGGTTCGCGGCGACCTGAATGAGCGACTTCACCCTCTGCCCTTCGTGGATCACGAAGTCAACCACCGCACGGTGAGGATCCTTCCAATAGAAGAGACGGCATTCGCCGCGCAGCTGTCGGCGCTGGCAGGCGATCGCCACCAGCGATTCGAGGAGGTGGCCATGATTCGGGCTGGCCTGAAATCCGGTCGCTCGCACGAACCCGTTGTCGATCGCATACGCCTTCTTGTTGGAGGCCGTCTGCTCACGAGGTTTGAAGGAAAACCGCGGCACCGTGAAGAGGACGAAGGCCTGCTCGAGATAACCGACGTATTTTTTCAGCGTGTGGCCACTGCGGCATCCGCTGGCGTGGCCGAGTGAGGCGAAGGAAAACTCGGCTCCTGGATTCGAAAGCAGGCATGTGGCCACGGCATCGAGCGCCTGCGGCGCGCGCAGGCGGAAGCGGCTGACGATGTCCTTGTGGATCACGGCCGCCAGGAGCGTGCGCAGGTAGCCACCTCCGTCGATGGGCTTGAGTACGACCTCGGGAAACCCCCCGATCTCGGCGTGGGCCCGGCAGAGCGCCTCAAACTCGACCGCGGTGCGTTCTGCGGATCCGCGGGCGGAGAGGAACTCCGCAAATGAGAACGGAAGCAGCGGGATGGGATGATGCCTGCCGGTGAGATGCGTCGCGAGTTCGGAACTGAGCAGATGGGCGTTGCTTCCGGTGAGAATGAGCCGGCGACCAGAGCGCTGCAGCCGATTGACGACGATCTCCCAGCCCTGCACGTTCTGGATTTCATCGAACAGGATTGTGTGCGGTTCGCCATAGACGGCGTCGATCGCTGCCACGAGCGCGTCGGTGCCCCGGGGACCGGGACTGTCGGGCACATACCCTTCCCTTCCCAACAGCCGTTCGTCATCGAAATTGACATATCCCACCCGGCCGGATGCCCGCGTCGCCAGATGGGCCGCGAACACCGACTTGCCCGCCCGTCGGGGCCCGAGCACCACCGCCACGCGGTGGTCGGCGGCGTCGAGCGAGGCGCCGATCACGGTCGATCGCTCGATGTAAGGCTCGCCGAGCAGGGCCTGCCATTCCCGGTACTGGGCCAACAAAATGTCGTGAAACATGGCTCTGATCGTACACCTTGAGCGTCAGTAATGCACGTTTTTTCAGAAAATCGCGCATTACGATGCAGCATCGGCGAACATCAGGCCAGCAGGTCCTTCACGACCCGCGCGTCCTGGCCGTCGGTGAGCGTCGCCTTTACGCCACCCCGGGAAAACGCGAGTTGCGTGTGGTCGAGTCCGAAGCAATGCAGCAACGTGGCGTGCCAGTCGTAGTGGTGCACCACGTTTTCGACCGCCTTGTGACTCCACTCATCGGTCGCGCCATGCACATAGCCGGCCTTGAAGCCGCCGCCCGCCACCCATTGCGAGAAGCCGAACGTGTTGTGATCACGCCCCCACGCCTCGCGACCCTTGTCGTTTTGCCGCACCGGAAGCCGGCCCATTTCTCCCCCCCAGTGCACGACCGTCGTGTCGAGCAGGCCGCGCTGCCGCAGGTCGGCGACGAGCGCGGCTGACGGTTGGTCGACCGCCTTGCAGAGCTTCGGCAGCGTGGTGACGAGATTGGCATGTTGGTCCCATGTCTGCCCGTTGTTGAGCACCTGTACGAACCGCACGCCGCGCTCCACGAGCCGACGGGCGATCAGGCAGCGGGTGCCGTAGTCATGCGTCTCTTTGTCGTCGATTCCGTACATGCGGCGGACGTATTCCGGTTCTGCGGAAATGTCGAGCGCCTCCTTGGCCGCCACCTGCATGCGAGCGGCAAGTTCGTAGCTCGCGATGCGGGCGGCGAGATCGTTATCACCAGGCTGCTCTGTCAGATGCCGCTCGTTAAGCGCCCGGAGGAGGGCAATCTGCCGCGCTTGGGCCTGGCCCGCGAGCCGGGGATCGGGGTCGAGGTTGAGGATTCGGGGCTCTGCCGCCCGCACGAGCGTGCCCTGGTAGATCGACGGCAGCCAGCCGTTGGTGTAGTGGGCCTGCTGAAAGGTAGGCAGGCCCGCCGGATGGCCTAGCACCATGTAGGCGGGCAGGTCGCGAGTCTCGTTGCCAAGCCCGTAGGTCAGCCAGGAGCCGAGGGCCGGCCTCCCGCTGGTGGACCGGCCGGTGTTGATCGCGTTGAGCCCCTGGAGGTGATTGCTGACGCCCGACTGCATGGAGCGAATGAGCGTGATCTCGTCGGCCACGCCGCCGAGGTGTGGCAGGAGTTCGCTCAGTTCCATTCCGCACGATCCCCGCCGCGCGAATTTCCACGGTGAACCGAACACCTTCGCAGACGCCTCGGCCGCATTGTCGAACTTGAGTTCGCCGGGAAAGAGGCCGCCGTCGTGCTTTTGCAGCATCGGCTTCGGGTCGAAGAGATCCATCTGCGACGGCCCTCCCATCATGAAGAGCGAGATCATCGCTCGGGCCCGGGCAGGAAAATGCGGCGGCTTGGGAAGCGTGTCGAACCGCTTGGGCGCATCGAGCATCGGCTTGGCGGGGGCCGCGGGAAGACCATCTTCTTGAAGCAGGTGGGCGACCGCGAGCGTGCCGAGGCCGAAGCCCCCGGAGTGGAGCAGGTGGCGGCGGGAGCAGAGGGCGGGGCGTGTCATGGGATCGACTCCGAGGCGTGGGGTCAGTCGACGTAGAGGAATCGGGTACAGCTGAGGAGCACCTGACAGTAACTCGCGAGCGCTTCGGCCTGCGGGTCGCCGGCGGCGGCCCCCTTCGCCGGCGGATGGCTTGCGTGGAACTGGCGAAGCGATTCCGCCTGCTCCGCGACATGGACAAGCCCTTCGGCCAGGTCGGCCTCGTCGGGCCTTCGCGCTGTCAGCACAAGCCAGGCCAGATCGATCTGGCCGCGGAGGTCGCCGGGCCGCTCCCGCTGCAGGCGGGCCGCGAGGGCGGTCGCATTTTCGAGCACGAAGGCGTCGTTCAACATGAACAGCGACTGTGGAGCGACGGTACTGCAGTTTCGTTGTTCACAATTGGGCAGCATCGTGGGGGCGTCAAAAGTGTCGAGCAGTGTCGCGGGCTGAGACCGGCGGAAGGTCGTGTAAATCGACCGGCGAAAGGCCTCCTCACCCGCGGGGACGAACTTGATCACGTCACCATTGGCATTGAGTTCGGCGCGGCCCTCGGCCACGCGGCCCGCCGGATCGCGACCGGTGGGCACCGGTGGACCGCCCGCCTTCGGGTTCAGACGACCGGCGGCGAAAAGCACCGAATCCCGAAGTGACTCGGCATCGAGCCGTCGCCCGCCCCATCGGGCGAGCAGCGTGTTGTCGGGATCGGCTGCCACCGCGGCAGGATTCGCCGCCGCCTGCCGGTAGGCGGTGCTGGCGACGATGAGGCGATGCATCGCCTTGAGGCTCCAGCCCCCTTCCATGAATCGGCTCGCCAGCCAGTCGAGCAGTTCCGGATGGCTGGGCCGCTCCCCGCCGAGGCCGAAGTCGCCGGGTGTGGCCACGATGCCGCGGCCGAAGTGGTGCATCCAGAATCGGTTGACGAGCACGCGGGCCACAAGCGGATGTCCGCCGCCGGTGAGCCACCGTGCGTAGGCGAGACGCCGGCCACTCGACCCCGATGGCACGGTTGCGGGTACAAACGGCTCGATCATCGGCCCGGCGATCACCGAGAGTTCGCCGGGAGGCACCGCGGCCCGCGGCTGGCCATGATCCCCGCGATGAAACACCTTCGTTTCGGGAACCCGACCGCGGACTTCGGTGAGCGGCATCACAAACGGCTCAGGGGGCTTCGATTCGCGAAGCTTCTTCGCCTCATTGCGGCGGGCGACGACCTTCGCATGGGCCTCCTTGTCGTAGAGGTCGAGCGACCGGAGGGCGAGCGCCGAGGGATACTTCTTGATCAAGGCGGCCTGCTCTGGTGTGTGCTTGGCTTTTGGCGTGGCCCGGGCGGTGCGGAAGGCGTCACGGTCCTCTTCCGGCAGCTTCACGATTTCCTTCTCGAAGATTTCGTCGAGAAACTTTTTTTCCATCGCGCGGGCGTCGGCCTCGATGGCGACCGCCTGTTTCTCAATGTCGGCCGCCACCGCTCGCTCCTCGGGCGTGGCGAGCGAACAGAGCCGCTGGTCCGGAGAACGCCACTTGGCCACGTCGAAGGCGGGCTCAAACACGGCCCGCAGCCGGTAGTAATCGACCTGGGAGACCGGGTCGATCCGATGATCGTGACACTGGGCGCAGCCCACCGTGAGCCCGAGGAGCGCGCTGGAAACCACCTTCAGTTGCTCGGCGATCACCTCGTTACGGCCGAGTACAGGGTCAGGCAGGGGATCCCCCGTTCCATCGGGGGCCATACGCAGAAATCCGGTGGCGATGATTTTTTCGAGCCGGACGGGATCCTGCACGGCGTCGGCCGTCTCACCGTGCACCACCCCCGCGACCTCGTCGCCGGCAAGCTGCTCGACAAGGAACGCGTCCCACGGCTTATCCGCGGCGAACGATTCGATCACGTAGTCGCGATACCGCCAGGCATGTGGCCGCGGAGAGTCGGCCTCGGCGTGGCCGTTGGAGTCGGCATAGCCCACCGCGTCGAGCCAGTGACGGGCCCAGCGCTCGGCATACGCTCGGGACGAGAGCAGCCGTTCCACAACCTTCTCATAGGCGTCTGCGGACGTGTCGGCGACGAACTGCTCGACCTCCTCGGGTGTCGGAAGCAGACCGGTCAGGTCGAGGGTCACCCGTCGAATAAGGGTGCGGCGGTCGGCATCCGGGGCGAAGGCGAGGCCCGTTTCATGCAGTCGCGCGGCAAGAAAGGCGTCGATCGGCGTACGCACGCGGTCGGCCGGACCGGCGGTGGGCACCGGCGGATCGACGATCGGCTGAAACGCCCAGTGCCTTCTCTCCGACTCGCTCACGTAGGCCCCGGGCGGAAGCGACTCGGGCTCCGGGGCGTCGGCCACGGCGCCGGCGGCGATCCACGCCCGAATCAGGTCGATCTGCGCCGGATCGAGCGGCTTGCCGTCTTCCGGCATCTCGCCCGAGGCGATCATGCTCACGAGCAGACTCTCGTCCGGCTGCCCGGCGACGACAATCGGCTCGCCGCTGTCGCCCGGGCGATCCATGAACCGCCTCAGTCGCAGATCGACACCCCCGGCCAGCTCCTCCTCCTCACCGTGGCAGTGGGTGCAGGCCGCTTTGAGGATTGGCCGCACATCGCGGTCGTATGAGACGGGTTCGCCGGCGTCTGCCACGAGGCAGAGACCGGCGATCATGATGGATGCAGGATGAAGTCGCATCGACTGCTCCTCTCCACGCAAGAGACCGAGTTCAGTCAGCTGGGTTCAGTCAGCCGGCAGAGTGAAGTCGAGTTCGTTCAGGCCGCCATGTCACCGCGTCACCGGTATCTCTCCTCATCGGATTTTAGCGGAGGACCATCCAGGGTTCATGGCGAATCTCTTTCGATTCATCAGGGCCGCCTTTCGATCGCATCGAGTCAGCATCCAGCGGTGGCCGTCTGATCGCCGGGATGACGTGCGCTGACACGAAAAAGCTGAATGACCGAGATTCAAAATCGGAATGACGGCAGTGCGGGTGAGGCCTATGACAATTTTATCGACCAGCGGTCGGTTTTCTTCAGGAGCCTGTCGATGCCCAATGTGATCACCCCCGCCCACCGGGATCTTTATCGCCGCGAGGGCTACTTCATCGCCGAAGCGGCGATTTCGCCGGAGCACCTCCACATCATGCGGGACGCTTGCGACCATCTGATCGAGGCGATGCATCGCCAGATGGATGCACTGGGCGTTGACCACATTCACATCTCGCATCGCGGGAAACGGTATCACATCGCCAAGCAGTACCATCTCGCACCGCGGCTCGAAGAATACGTCTTCAGCGATCTTATGGCCGAGGTCTGCCGGGCGACGATCGGCGACACGGCCTTCCTGTTCTACGACCAATATGTCGTGAAGGCCGCCGAAAAGGGGACAACGTTTTCCTGGCATCAGGACAGCGGTTACCTCGGATTTCCGCATCGCGAATATGTGACGGTCTGGGCCGCCGTCGATGATATGACGCTCGAAAACGGCACCGCCTACGTGCTGCCCTACTCGAAGGTGGGCATTCGCACGCTCGTCGAGCACATCCGCGATCCCGAGAGCGGTGACAAATGTGGATACTTCGGCGACGAACCGGGCGTCGCCGCGGTCGTGCCCGCGGGCAGCCTCGTCGTGTTCAGTTCACTTGTTTTTCACCGCAGCGGTTTCAACACCACGGACCGGATGCGTCGCGCCTACGTCACCCAATATTCCCCCGAGCCGATTTACAAGCCCGCCACCGTCGGCCCGGATGGGGTTGGCGAACCGATGCACCTCGCGGTGCCGTTTCTGAAAAACGGCCAAGTCATCTACCAGCCGCAACGAGAGGCGGTCACCTCATGATCGCCGGCATCTGCCCGACATCACGGCGAAGATTCCTTCATGGCGCGGCCGGTGCGGCGACCGGTCTCGTCGTCGGGCAAAGGTCCCTGGGGGCGGATCAGACCAGCCGGTGGCGGCCGCGCTGGATTCTGGCGTCGGCACTGTATGGAAACTTTCCTCTGGAGAAGATTTTGCCGGAGGTCGCCAAGATCGGTGCCGAGATGATCGACCTGTGGCCGGCGCCGCATGGCACCCAGCGAGAAGAGATCGACTCCCTCGGCGAGGAGCAGGTGCGGGACATGGTGGCGGCTGCCGGCGTGAGGCTCGGTGGGATCGCCTGCTACAAGATCGGTGCCTTTCGGCTCGCGAGCGAGTTCGCCCTCGCCAAACGGCTTGGCGGGC
>CAYZFV010000073.1:0-20382 GCA_964477765.1 uncultured Candidatus Kuenenia sp. | reverse complement strand
CCGATGGCGAATCTCCTGCTGACGCTGGCCCAGCGGGTCGGCTGTGAAACCGGGCAGTTCGCCGACGCGACGGGCTCTCTCGACGGGCTCGTGGCCTGATCCCGACCCAACCGGGGCGGAAGGCCTCGACGCAACCTTTCCGGGAACCGGGCGTTGAATCACAATGCTCCCCGGTGGGGGCATGTGGTCTCCCGTTTTGACTTCCTTCGAGGGTCTACTCCGATGCGTTTCGATATTTTCACCCGCTGCCTCATGGCGGCCGTCGCGTTTGCCGTGTTCACTCCCGCCGGCGTGATGGCCGAGGAGACCAAGCCGAAGATGGACCCGGAAAAGGTCTTCAAGCGGCGGGATACCAATGGCGATGGTGCCATTTCCGAAGACGAGTTTCTCTCTGCTGCCAAGGAAGACAAGCAAAAGGAAATGATGAGGAAGCGGTTTGGCAAGATCGACTCCAATGGCGACGGCAAACTGTCACTCGACGAGTTCAAGGCGGGCATGGTGCGGCCGACGAAGAAGTAGTGGAAGTCGCTTGGTATGAGTCATCAGGAGATTGCCATGAACCGCACGCTCTCGAGTCGATGCTTTTCCTGGGCCACGGCGGCTGCCACGTTCGGCGTGGCGGCCACCCTCCTGGTGCCATGTCTGGCGGCCGAATCCAAGACGGCCAAGCAACCCAAGCGGCAGCGACAACAGCAACGGCAGCGGGCCGGCCTGCCCGAGGCGGTCACCGCCGAGCCGCCATCCTCGATCATGGAGGTCGCTCCGCTTGACCGCAGCACGCGGCCGGCGGTGCAGCGGGCGGCAGCCGAAATCGATCGTCTGTTGGCCGCCTCCTGGCAGGAGCATGGGGTGACGGCGTCTCCGCCTCTCGACGACGCCCAGTTTCTGCGGCGGACCTATCTCGACCTCGGCGGCCGCATCCCCGGCTACGACGAGGCACGGCGGTTCCTCGCTTCGAAGACGAAGACCAAGCGGGCCGACCTCATCGATGACCTGCTCGAAAGCCCCGATTACGTCAGCCACTTCTACAACTCCTGGGCCGACCTCCTGCGGCTGCTGGAACGACCGCAGCGGACGCTCGTCTTCGAGCCCTACCTCTGGTATGTGAAACACTCGATCGCCACCAACAAGCCCTACGACACGTGGGTGCACGAGATGCTCACGGCCGACGGCCGGCTCTGGGAAAATCCGGCTGTCGGATTTCAGCTCCGCGACGCGGGGATGCCGCTGCCCTATGTCGACAACACGGTGCGGGTCCTGCTCGGCACCCAGATCGGCTGCGCCCAGTGTCACGACCATCCCTTCGACGATTGGACGCAGCACCAGTTTTATGAGCTGGCGGCGTTTCTCTCGGGCACGCAGATGCAGGCCAAACCCACGGGCCGGGTGAACAAGAATGGGCGGCCGATTCCCGGCGGCGCCGCGCGAAAACTGCTCATGGAGGCCAAGCAGCAGCTCGACAAGCCGGTGGCGTTCGTGCAGTTCGTGAAGGCCAACACGACCGACGTGAGCTTCCGCGAGCGGCCCCTGAAGCTGCCGCACGACTATCAATACAAGGATGCCGAGCCGCTGTCGGTGGTGAGCCCGCAGGTGCTGTGGGGCGAGGTGCCCTCGTCAGCCCGCGGCGCCGACCGTCGCGAGCAGTTTGCCGCCTGGCTGACCGCCCACGACAACCGGCAGTTTGCCCGCACGATCGCCAACCGGATGTGGAAGAAGGTGATGGGCGTGGGGCTCGTCGAGCCGGTCGACGACTTTCAGCCGGGCAACCCGCCGAGCCATCCGGAGTTGCTCGAGCACCTCACCGACGAGATGCTCCGGCTCGAGTTTGACCTGCGGGAGTTTGTGCGGATCCTCGTCTCCACCGACGTCTACCAGCGGCGGGCGGTCGCCTATGATCCCGCCTCGGGCATACCCTTTCGGTTCACCGGTCCGGCGCTCCGCCGCATGACGGCCGAGCAGCTTTGGGACTCGATCCTTACGCTCGTGGCCCGCAACCCGTGGGCGGCGCAGCGGCCGACGGCGGCCGACGTCGCGGAGGCGGCCAGCATCGACGTGGAAAAGACCACGTTTGCCGCGGCCTATGACCAGTTTGAGGCGTTTCTCGCCGACTATGCCCCGCCGCGGCGGATGCGGCAACTGCAGCAGACGGTCGGCTACCGGGGGCAGCTGCTCGTGCGGGCGAGCGAGATGCCGGCCCCCTTGCCGCTGGGGCATTTTCTGCGGCAGTTTGGCCAGAGCGACCGCGAGACGATCGAGGGATCCCGGACGGTGGCCACGGTGCCGCAGATTCTCACGATGTTCAATGGGCCGATCACCCACAGCATGCTCGAGAAGGGTTCGGTGATCTACGACAACGTGGTCGAGCACTCGCCGCAGGAGGCGATCGATGTGATCTTCCTGTCGGTGCTGTCGCACCCGCCGTCGGCGGAGGATCGGAGGCTGGCCCGCGAGGAGGTGCTGACGGCCGAGACGCCGGCAGCCGGCTTCGGCAATCTGATCTGGGCCCTGCTCAACACCCGCGAGTTCATTTTTATTCAGTGACCAGACGAGGAACGAGGGCTACGCCATGTTCAAGCACTCCGCGTTTGACAGTCCGATCTCCCGCCGCCTGATGATGGGCCGCATGGCCCAGGCGGCGTTTGGCGTGACCGTGCTCGACACGCTCGCCGGCCCGGCTGCCAGCGCACGGGCGGCCGCGGCCCCAAAAACCGGTGACGTGAGCGTGATCTTCCTCATGATGCGGGGGGCGATGAGCCACCTCGACACGTTCGACCCCAAGCCGGGCCGTGAAGAGCAGGGGGAGACGAAGGCGATCCAGACGAAGACGCCCGGCGTGCTCTTCGGTGAGCATCTCCCCAAGCTGGCCGGCATGTCCGACCGGCTGGCGGTGCTCCGCGGCATGACCACCGAGACGGGCGCCCATGAGCAGGGCACCTATCTCATGCGAACGAGCTACTCGCAGCTCAACAGCATCGTGCATCCGTCGATGGGGTCGTGGACGCTCCACGTGAAAGGGAAGCAGAGCCGTGACCTGCCGGGCTACGTGCTCGTCGGCAACGGCAACGAGCATCCCGGCGCCGGGTTTCTCGACGCCTCGCTCACGCCCGTACCGATCGCCGACCCGAAGCTGGGCCTGGAAAACACGACCCGCCCCGCCTATCTCTCGGAGAAGCAGTTTCAGCGGCGGCTCGTGCTGGCCGATCGGATCGATCGTGACTTCCGGCAGCTCTACGCCGGCCCGCAGATCGCCGCCTACGATCAGATGTATAAGGATGCGACGCGGCTGCTCGGCAGCGTCGACCTCGAGGCCTTCGATATCTCGAAGGAGCCGGAGGCGGTTCGCGGCCGGTATGGCGACACGACGTTTGGCCAGGGCTGCCTGCTCGCACGGCGGCTGGTGGAATCGGGCGTGCGGTGCGTGGAGGTGGAACTCGGCAAGTGGGACATGCACCGCGACATCTTCGAGGAATTGCCCGAGAATGTCGGCACGCTCGACACCGGCATGGCGGCGCTCCTCGACGATCTCACGGCCAGTGGGCTGCTTTCCAACACGCTCGTCGTCTTGGCGACGGAGTTTGGCCGCACGCCGGAGATCAACCAAAATGCCGGTCGCGACCACCATCCGGCGGTGTTTTCCTGCGCGTTGGCCGGGGCCGGCATCAAGGGGGGCGTGGTGCACGGATCGAGTGATGAGCGAGGCTTCCATCCTGATGACGATGCTGTGACAGTCGCCGACTTCAACACGACGATCGCCGTGGCGGCGGGCCTGCCCCACGAGAAAGAGTTTTCCGCGCCCAACGGCCGGCCGTTCAAGATCGGCGGCGGCGGCACGCCGATCAAGCAAGTGCTGGCTTCATGATCCGATACCAGGAAGCCGCGGTGCGCGAGCCCGCGGAAAATAGCCGCGGTTGCGCAGCCTTCGCACACAAAGCCGCGGTGCGCGAGCCCGCGGGCTGGCGCTATAGCGGGCGGCGCTGCAGGCCACCGGGCTTGCGCCCGGTGCTTTTTGGTGTGATGCCGCCCCCGCAAAGCCGCCGGCCCGGCCTCCTTGATCGGCACCTGCACCGGCCAGCCGGGGTACTGCGTCGGGCTGCCGTCGGCACCGACCCGCGGAAACCGCGGCCAGCATTCAAACGTGAGCGTGCCGTCGGCGCCGCGGGTTGTGTCGCCGAAGTCGAAGCGGGCGATCCCGTAGCCGTCGCCCCGCTGCGTTTCGTCGGTGACGTCGCCGGGATTGGCGTACGCCGCGATGGAAATCTTGTTGCCAAGGCCGTCTTCGTAGTTGCCGGTCCAGGGGAGCGGGCTGTCGGGCACCGGGTTGGCGCCAGGCTGTTCGTCGAGCGGATGCCACCAGCGGCCGTAGATCGTGTTGACGATCGCCGGGCCGGTGAATGACCACGGCCCGTCGCCGTGCTTGTCGATGCCATGCCGGACCACGACGGCGAGGTGCTGGTCGCCACAGAGATGCGTCGCCCGCGCGTGCGCGAGGATGCGGAGCGCCTCGTTGCGGCCCGACTGCGGCCAGCCGTTGCAGTCGAGATCGGCGAGGAGCCGGTTGTCGGGCTTGCCATGCAGATGCACGGCGCCGCAGAAGGCTGTCTGCGACAGGGCACACTTCGCGCGGATGCCCTCCCAGTCGTCGGCCCAGCGGCGTAGCCAGGTGAGTTGCCGGGTGCCGAGCAGTTCGAGCCCGGGCAGGTCGATCGCCTGGCGATCGTAGGCCGGATCGACGATGTGGTCGGGTCGCGGGCCCATCTGCGGGATCGTGCCGGCCGGCCCGGTCTTGAACTTGCGGTCTTCGAGAATCGCGAAGTCGACGCCGCCGAGCACCAGCCGCGTGAAATAGACGCCGATCCCCTGCTCGACCGGCGCGGGATCGACCGGGTCGGGGAGGTGCCAGGTCTGCTGCCGCTCGACCATGTTCACGTAGCTGGCCGGGAAGAAGTAGCCGCCGTCGGCGCCGTCTTTGCGAAGAGCCTTCTTGCCGCCGGCCCCCCACAGGTTTGGGTGGCCGACGTCGTGGTCGTCGGGGATCGTCACGGTGGGCCGGTCGCGGATCACGTCGCGAAACTGCAGACCGAATTCGATCCACGCATACGTGTGCTGCTCGTGGCGATACGACTGGTCGCCGGCGAAGAAGAGCAGGTCGGGGTCGGCTGCCCGCAGGCCGGCCACGATCTCCTTCCGCGGCCCTGGCGTTTTGGACGAGTTGCACGAGAGCACGGCCACGGAGATCGCTTGCTTGTCGGCGGGATCGCGGCGGACGACGCCTTCGAAGACCGCCGCGTCGCCATGCCGCACGCGGTAGGCGTGGTCGCGGGTGGCGTCCCAGTGGTCGATGCGGAAGTGGGCATCCCAGCCGGGATAGTGCACTGCCGCCCGCGCGACCTCTTCCCAGGCCCCACCCCGCCGGATCTCGAGCCGCACCTCCCGCGGCTCACCCGGCTTGAGCGGGAAGAGCTGCGCGGTGAGCTTGAGCGTGGCGTCGGCGGGGTTGCCCGCCCCACCGTTCACAGGTGAGACCGTGACTGTATAGAGCGCAAACGCGATTCCCTCGTCGCGTGGCACATCGAGCGAGAAGGGCTGCTGCTTCGCCCGCTTCGTCCACCACGAGCCGGTCGCCCAGCCATCGAGGTTGGGAAACTCCGCACCAAACGGTGTCGGATCAAGGGCCGCATCATCCCCGCGAGCCGGCGTCGCCATGCCGGTGAAGCAGACGGCCGCAATCAGAAATGGAGCCAACACACTATGGATTCGCAGGAAACGCAGGAGGTTCATAAGCGGCCTCAGACGATTCAAAGTGCAGGTAGAATAAAAGGTAAGACGTCGGCGGACGAAAGCTGGCCTCTTGATATTCTGAGGCAGCGTAAACTGCTCGTTGAGAACTTTCACGGTTCAAAAAGGGAAAGGCTCGCTTGATGGATACACTGACTCCCCGATATGTCGTGGATGAGCAACAAGTGCCGACCGATGTGGTGCTGACGATTGAGCAATGGCAGCAGATCGTCGAAGAACTGCATGAACTCGCAGACATTCGTGCCTATGACGAAGCCAAGTCGCAGCCACAGGGGTCCGTCTCTCTTGACCGTCTCGCGAAGGAGTTGCGGGCGGGGCGTGGCTCGTGAAGTACTCAGTCGAAGTGCTGCGATCAGCACAGAAGGTTCTCGAAAAGTTGCCGGCCGATCAGCAGGAGCGTGTGCTTGCCGTGCTGGAGGGTCTTCGCGAGGTGCCGCGTCCAGATGGCTGCAAGAAGCTTTCGGGGAGAGATGCGTGGCGGGTGCGAATCGGCGACTACCGCGTCATTTACGAGGTTGCCGATGACGCACATCGCGTAATTATCGTGGTGATCGCTCATCGCAAAGATGCCTATCGGTAGGGCCGGATTCCGCTGGCCCAAGAAGATGGGGGCCTCCGAAACGCCCGGGCTGCGGGCGTTTTTTCGCAGCTTTTTATTTTTCTGGGGGGGCAGCGCGTTGCGCAGCGGGGTTGCTGACAAGAAGATATGGTCGGGTGCTGTTTCCGCTCGTCGATTCTTGTCTTCCTGATGCCATGGCCGACACACGTCCTGCTCCCGGGCATGCTGCCGACGACGCCTCGCCCGGGGCGTTTGTCACGCTGCTCCTCAAGCATCAGCGGGCGATCCATGCCTCCATCGCCACGCTCGTGCCCGTGCCGGCCGATCTGGACGACGTCTACCAGCAGACCTGCCTGACCCTCTGGGAAAAGCATGGCGACTACGACCCGGCGCGGCCGTTTCTGCCGTGGGCCTGCGGCTTCGTCCGCAACAAGGCCTTCGAGCATGCCCGCCGCCGCCGCCGCGACGGAATCTGTCTCTCGGTCGACGTGCTCGCCCAGATCGCCGAGGCCCGCGAGCAGAACGAGGCCACGGCGGCGGCCCGCCGGGCGGCCTTAGACGGCTGCATCATGAAACTGCCCACCCCGCAGCGCGACCTCCTGATTCGCCGCTATGGCAGCGGGATGTCGGTCAAGGAACTCGCCGCGAAGATGGCCGTCTCCGGCCCCGCGGTGGTGATGCGGCTGAAACGGATCCGCCACGCGCTCCTGCGATGCGTCGAGACGGCGCTCGCGGCGAAAGGGGGCCAATGATGGTCGGCTTCGCTTCCGATGATCGGCATCCGTTTTCGGCCATCCGGCCGTTGGCAACCATTCCCGACGCCGATTCGGAACTCTTCACGCTCACAAGCCGCCTCTGTGACGCGACGGCCACCCGGGATGATTGCCGCCGTCTTGAATTGCTTCTTCAGCAGGATGGCGCCGTCGATGTGTATCTCGCGGCCATGGAGGTGCATGCCGCGCTCGACTGGTGGTGGCATGCCAGCGACAGCCAGCCCTTGCGAACCGGAGGCGTGGATCTCAACGACCCGCAGCCACCGCGGCGGCCGGTCTGGCATGCGATCGGTGCCGCCCTGCGGGTGCCGGCTGCCGTGCTGGGCTTCGCGTTCCTCGCGGTCGCCGTGATGCTCGTCGCCGATTGGCTCTTCCAGCCGCCGGCCGTTCTTCGCGCCCGCCCCCCGCGGGTGGCCGGCTCCATCGCTGAGATCGTCGCAGTGCAGCGGCCGGTATGGAAGGAGGCCGCGACGCGTCTGGCCGTCTTCGACAGCCTGATGCCTGGCACGCGGCTGGAACTGGTGGCGGGCCTGGTCGAGATCGCCTGCGACGCGGGAGCCACACTCGTGGTGGAAGGGCCGGCATCTTTTCAGCTGGCAGGGGGATCGGCGGCCCGGCTCGATCGCGGCAAGGCGACGGTATCGCTCGCCGCGCGGGAGGAGGGCGGGCCGGCAGCCGTGGCCCGGTTTACGCTCACCACGCCCTCAGCCACGGTCACCGACCTCGGCACGGCCTTCGGCGTGATCGTCGGCGACGATGGCGAGACGGTCGTGAGCGTGTTTGACGGGATTGTCGATCTCCTGCCACATGGTGGTGCGGCCAAGCCACTGCGGCTTGCGGCCGGCGAAGGGGGTGGGGTGGCGGCTGCAGCAGCGGTCGCCACGCCGCGGCCACCGCCCGCCGAGCCATTCACGCGATCCGTGCCCCGCCAACCGCCCTCACTCGAGGCGGCCCTCGCCCAGGTCGGGTGGGATGCCGCGCAGTCGGTCGTTCGATACCGCGATTCCTTCGTCGGCAAAGGTCCGCTGGCAGGTTCGCCACCGGCGGCCCGTGGTGGCGTGGGCCGCAAGGAGTGGGTGGCCCCGCGGGAAGGATGGACGATCGATCCCGCGAGCGGCGGGCTGCGGGTCGACGCCCGGGGTGCCGCCTCGTTGCCATTTCGTCCGGAGCCCGGCCGTCGCTACCTGCTTTCGGTGCGGATGAATGTGATCTCCGGTGGCGTCGGCTGGGGTGCAATCGGCTTGGCAGAGAAGCCGGTGCCTCAGATCTACACGCCCGCCCACGTATGGATGCTCCAGCGGCACCAGACGCATGACAAGCCCAATGAATGTTTCGCGGGGCCGCAGTTTTCCCAGCCGGCCGGCCGCGATCGGCTCACAGGCGACCGCACTCGCACGATCCTGCTGGATACCACGGGCGACGAATGGCGGGCCATCTTCTTTGGCGACGGTGAGGAAATAGGCCGTTGCCAGCTCGCACCACTCGCCCGGGTCACCCGTGTCTGTCTTTCTGTTTTCCCCAACACCACCGTGATCTTCCACGACCTGTCCGTGGAGGAGATGCGGATTGAGAAGGAGGTGCTTCCATGATGGTTCATCACCGTCGTGTTCCGTGGCGGGCGTTTACGCTCGTCGAATTGCTCGTCGTGATCGCGATCATTGGCGTCCTGATCGGGCTCTTGCTGCCGGCCGTGCAGTCGGCCCGTGAGTCGTCGCGACGCAGTGCCTGCACGAATCATCTCAAGCAGTGGGCGCTGGCGATGCATACCCATCACGATGCCATCAAGACGTTGCCCTACGGCACCAACCGTAGAAACCCGATAGGGAGCGAATCCCAGGAGACAGGAGATGACGCGAATCGAACGTTTGTCATATCGCTGTGGCCCTATCTGGAGCAGGTCGATCTCGACAGCCAGTGGAACCCGGCGGTCGTCTTCAACAACTCTCAAAATCGCCTCATCGCAGGTGGAAAAACCAACCGACAGTTGTGCCAAGTCCAAGCGTCGCACTATTTCTGCCCCAGCGATCGGCCGCGGGCGAAGTATGAACAAGTGAATTCATCCGGGGCCGTGATGTGGTGGGGTTCGAGAATCAACTATGTCGTGAACTGGGGGCCAAACAAGGTGTACGACAGCTCGGCAGTGCGGCAGGCACCGTTCGGCTGGAGTGGCGGCATAAACGGCTCGACTACCCCGACCGGTAACACCTACATCCCGTATGCCATCTCGATCAAGGACGTGACCGATGGCCTCGCCAAGACGCTCCTGATGTCAGAGCGTCGCTCTCCTCTCAGGATCGTGCTAGTTCCGCGAGTGAAAATGACAATCGAGGCATGGTTCTTAATGGCGTTGCCACGCCATGGTTCATGACGCGGGACGTGCCGAATACGACGGTCGCTGATCTTGTATTCAATTGCGGTGAATCGCTGGCGTCCACTGCTGGGCCACCCTGCTCGGAAACAACAACCTTGCAAAACGTGCGCGTCGCCGCCCGGAGCCGTCACCCGGGCGGCGTCAACGTCGCCCTCTGTGATGGGGCGGTGCGGTTCGTCAAGGATACGATCGACATCGATACCTGGCAGCGGCTCAGCACGATGAATCAGGGGGAGGTGGTCGGTGACTATTGAATCGCACGCCACCAACGTCGGCATGGTGGCCATGCTCTGCGTCGTCGCCACCATCGGCTGCGGGCCGCCCAAGACGATCGTCACCGGCACGGTGACCCTCGATGGACAACCGCTCGAGCGGGCATCGGTCGAGTTTTTTCCCCGCGACGGCAAGGGCCGCACCGCCGGTGGATTCACCGACCCGGCCGGGCGGTATCGCGTGGAGGTGTCGCCCGGTGAGATGGGGGCGACGGTGAGCATGGTCAAAGTCGTTCGACAGGATCGGCGGCAGGCGTCGGAAGACAACCCCGACGGGGACGTGATGGAGGAAATCGTCCCGCCGCGGTTCAGCGACCGAGGCAAGACCGAACTCACCGTCACGTCCGTCGCAGGCAAGACGACGACGGCCGACTTCGCCCTCACGAGCAATCCGCGCTGATACGGCGCTGGTTCGGCTCGCGATCGCGGCTTGGACCGCCGCGAAAATCGATACCGCAACAGCAATGCACCGATTTCAGCCCTCGAGAGCACAAGAGCACGATTGCCGCCAGCCTAACTGTGCCTGTTGCGGGAAATATCATTATGATACGAGGGTTCGTGATAGAACTTCTCGTGGCACAGTCAACGCAATTCGGCAGCACCATGCAGAGCCTCGTCGATATTGAGCAGGCCGTCCAAAACCTGTCGGTCGAACAGCAGGCTGAACTGTTGCTGTTCGTGGCTGAGCGGCTGCGGAGTCAGCGAGCTCGGCTCCCGGAACCACGGGAGTTCACCGAAGAACAACTCCGCGTATGGCTCGACGAGGACGAGCGGGCCATGGAACGGTTTCGGGCCGGACCGTGAGGCTGTTCCTTGATTCGAGTGTCGCGCTTGCGGCCAGTGGAAGGCCGCGTGGCGCCTCGCGAGCGATCTTCACCTTCGCGGCGGCCAACGGTTGGGAACTTGTCTCGAGCGGGTATTCACTTGCGGAGGTGACTCGCAACCTTGGCAAGCTTCCCGGGGATGCGACGAACGAATGGCAGAGGCTTGCCCGCCGCCTGCGGCTGGTTCGGGATGTCTGGACGAGCGACCGGCCGGCCGTGTTCGGCGTCGCCAAGGATCGTCCGGTGCTGTTTACGGCAGCGGCATGGACGGACGTGTTGCTTACGCTCGATACCGCAGATTTCCTCACCCTACTGGGCAACAGGTTTTATGCCCTCCAGGTTCTGACCCCGGGCATGTTCTTGGAGTGGCAGCGAGCGATAGGTGAATTGCGACGTGAGGATGCCTGAGCAGCCAGGTGTTTGGGTCGATCGCGGCGCAGGGAGCGAGCAGCTTGAAAGGAAGAGCGTATGGGCGCGGAGGGGCCGCGCAAGCCGGAGGGCTTCCCTGCAACGCTGGCATCACCATTTTTTCCTCCGCAACTTTTTCGATGCCCACACGTTCCGCGGAAAACGGTGGCAATGGGCATCGTGAAGTGGCACACTATGGGGCCCGCGGGTGCCCGTTTGAAACCCCGTGCCCGCCGCGGGTGTCAGGAGCTCTCATGGAGAAATTGCTCATGCGAAATCTGATTGGCCTCGTGCTCATGGCCGGCTGCTTGAGCGGTGTCGCTCCGCGAGCCACCGCCGCGCCGGCGGCGACAGACACCCGGCCGCCCAATGTCGTCCTCATCATCTCCGACGACCAGCACTGGCGCGACTACGCCTTCCTGGGTCACCCCCACCTGCGGACGCCCGCGCTCGACCGGCTCGCCCGCGAGAGTCTGGTCTTCCCACATGGCTACGTGCCTTCGAGCCTCTGCTGTCCGAGCCTCGCCTCGATCATCACCGGTCGCTATCCACACGAGCACCGGATCGTCGGCAATGATCCGCCGGAAAAGCCGGGCGTGGGCCGCAACACGCCGGAGGGCAAGCAACTGTTTGCCGACGGCCGCGACACGATGAATCGCCACCTCGCCGAGTGGCCGTTGCTGCCCACGCTGCTGGCGACTCACGGCTATGCCAGCCTCCAAACCGGCAAGTGGTGGCAGGGGCATTTTTCACACGGCGGCTTCAGCGAAGGCATGACCAAGGGGGGGCGGCATGGCGACGACGGCCTCACGATCGGCCGCACCACGATGCAGCCGGCCTACGACTTCATGGGCCGCTGCCGCGCCGACAAGAAACCGTTTCTTCTCTGGTATGCCCCGATGCTGCCCCACGATCCGCACGATCCGGGCAAGGATCTCGTGGAGCACTATTCGACCAAGACAGACAGCATCCACGTGGCGAAGTATTGGGGCAATGTGGAGCGGTTTGATCGCAGCGTGGGCGAACTGCTCGATTATCTCGACCGGGAGGGAATCTCCGAAAACACGCTCGTGGTGTACGTCACCGACAACGGCTGGATCACTGATCCGGCGAAGGGACGCTTCGCACCAAAATCAAAGCTCTCACCATACGACGGCGGCCTGCGGACGCCGATCATGCTGCGGCAGCCGGGAGTGATCGAGCCGGCGCGCAGTGAGGCGTTCGCCAGTTCGCTCGACATCATGCCGACGGTGTTGGCGGCGTGCGGAGTGGCGGCCCCGGCCGGTCTGCCGGGCGTCAACCTGCTTGACGACAAGAGCGTCAAAGCCCGCACGCAGGTGTTTGGCGAATGCTACACCCACACGCTCGTCGATCTCGATGAACCGGCCAAGAGCCTGCTCTGGCGGTGGACGGTGCGGCAGGAGCCGGATGGCCGGCTCTGGAAGCTGATCGTGCCCGCGACCGCCGGCGTCGGTGGCCCGTTCCCAGCTCAGGAGGGCCGGCTCGTCGATCCCGAGTCGCGGGCCCGTTACGAGCGGGGCGAGGTCGAACTCTATGACCTCACAGCCGACCCCGACGAGATGCACAACATCGCCCCCAGCCACCCCGACATCGTCGGTGGACTCACGCAGAGCCTCGACGCGTGGTGGAAGCCGGGCCGGTAGCGGCCGTACGTCAGTTCCCTCTCGAAAGGACCATCCATGCCCCTGCGTTGCCTCGTGCTCACCGCGATCATCGTCTCAGCTCTCGTGGGCACGGCCCGCGGCGAGGAAACGAAACAGCCCGCCCGGTTTCTCGCCGTGACGGTGACGGCCGGGTTTCGCCACGGATCGATCGCCACGGCCGAACCCGTGCTCGAAGAGATGGGTCGGACGAGCGGCCTCTTCCATGTCGACTTCCTGCGGATGCCGCCGGGCCGACTCCCGCAGCCGAAGCCACCGAAGCGCGGCAAGGACACGAGCGATGCCGACTGGCAGCATGAGCAGGCCGCCTTCAAGGCCGCCCAGGAGCAGTTCAAAAAAGACGACGCCGGCTGGCAGGCGACGCTCAAGGAGGCGTTTGCCAAGGCGTTCGCTCCCGAGACACTCGCCAGTTTCGACGGCGTGATGTTTGTCAACACGACGGGCGACCTGCCGGTGCCCGATCTCACGGCGTTGCTCGACTGGGTGAAGTCGGGCAAGGCGTTTGTCGGCATGCATGCCGCCACCGACACCTTCAAGAGTTCCGACGCCTACTGCGACTTCATCGGCGGCCACTTCGCCGGCCATCCCTGGAACGCCGGCGGCGAGCATGGCTTCGTCGTCCACGAGCCGAAGCATCGGCTCACGGCGATGTTTCCGCCGCGATTTCGCTGGAAGGACGAGATCTATCAATACGACCTGCGGCTGAAGCCGGAAAACCTCCGCGTGCTCGTCAGCCTCGACATGCCCGCCAGCACACCGAAGGAGCCCTGGCATGTGCCGGTGTCGTGGGTGCGCGACTACGGTCAGGGCCGGGTCTTCTACACCAACTTCGGCCACAACGATGCCACCTGGAAGGATCCGATGTTTCAGAAGCACATGCTCGAGGGGATCGCCTGGTCGCTCGGCCGCTTCGATGCGCCGTCGACGGCCAATCCCGACGTGCAGGCGGTCGAATATCTGCGGAGCGTGATCGCCGCCGCGGCGGCCGCGACCGGTGGCGATGCCGACGATCTGCTCGCCAAGGCCGATGCCAAGATCGCCGTGGATCCCGCCTGGGCAACCAGCCTGCGGCCGATGCTCGTCGAGATTCGTGGAATGAAACCTGACGCCCGGCCCGCAGCCTACGAAGACGTGCTCAGCAAACTGAAGCAATGAGAGCAGACAACAACCCCAGGAAGCCCCGGGCGCGAGCCCGGGGGATGGCTGCCTTCTGTGAACGATTCACCAGTCTTTAACCCTGTCACCATGCTTGCCCGGATTCGCTCATGAAGACACCATCGCTCTTTTTCGCTCTCGGTGCTCTCGCCCTCACCAGCCTCGCCTCCCCGGGCGACGCCGCACCCCCCAATGTCGTCGTCATCCTCGCGGACGACCTGGGCTTTTCCGATCTCGGCTGCTACGGCGGCGAGATCGACACGCCCCACCTCGACCGCCTCGCGGCCGGCGGCCTCCAGTTCACGCAGGGCTACAACACCGCCCGCTGCTGGCCCACCCGCGGCGCCCTGCTCACCGGCTACTACGCCCAGTCGATCCGCCGCGACTCCTCTCCCGGGATCAAGGGGGGCAATGGGGGCCATCGGCGGCCCGCCTGGGCGCGGCTCCTCCCGGAGTTGCTCGCGCCGGCCGGCTATCGCTCCTACCACTCCGGCAAGTGGCATATCGATGGCGACCCGCTGCAACAGGGTTTTCAGCGGTCGCTCCAGATCGAAGGGGGGCAAAACGACTTCTTTGATCCCGAGGGAATCACTGTCGACGGCCAGCCGATCGAGGCGGGGGAAGGGTTCTATGTGACCACCGCCGTCGGCGACCACGCTGCCGAATGTCTCCGCGACCATGCCACCAGCCATGCCGGGACGCCCTTCTTCAGCTATGTCGCCTTCACGTCACCCCACTTCCCGCTCCACGCGCCGCAGGAGGTGGTCGCGAAATACAAGGCCCGCTACCAAGCCGGTTGGGATGCGCTCCGCGAGGCCCGCTACCAGCGGCTCGTCGATCGCGGCATCATCGAGGCGAGCCTCGCGCCGCTCGAGCCGGAGGTCGGCCCGCCCTACCAGCCGAAGCCCGACGTGCTCGCGAAGTTCGGCTCTGGCGAGATCGACCGGCCGCGGCCGTGGGCGAGCCTCTCCCCGGAGCAGCAGGCCTTTCAGGCCACGAAGATGGCGATCCATGCGGCGATGGTGGAGATGATGGATCGCGCGGTCGGGAAGATCGTGGGTCAACTGCAGGCGATGAACGCCCTCGACGACACGCTCATTCTGTTTCTGAGCGACAACGGCGCGTCGGCCGAGATCATGATCCGCGGCAAGGGGCATGATCCCGCGCTGCCGCCGGGAGCGTCGGGCACCTATTGCTGTCTTGGCCCCGGCTTTTCCAGTTGTGCCAACACGCCGTTTCGTCGCCACAAGACCTGGGTGCATGAAGGGGGCATCTCCACGCCGTGGATCGTCCACTGGCCGAAGGGATTTTCCTCGCGGTCGGCCCTCCGCACGCAGCCCGTGCATGTGATCGACGTCGTGCCGACGGTGCTGCAGCTGGCCGGCGTCGCGGCTCCCACGGAGCATGAAGGCCAACCGGTGCCGCCGCTCCAGGGCAAAAGCTTCGCGGCCTGCCTCGCCGACCCGTCAGCCCCACCGCCGCACGAAACGCTCTGGTGGTGTCACGACGGCCACCGCGCCGTTCGCGTCGGCGACTGGAAGCTCGTGGCAGCGAAGAAAGAGCCGTGGGAGCTCTACGATCTGGCCCGCGACCGCACGGAGACCACGAATCTGGCCGGCAGCAACCCCGATCGCGTGGCCGCGATGGAAAAGGCATGGACTGCCATCAACGACGAGTGTCGCCAGCTCGCCGAACTCGACCGCCAGCACGCCGCTCCACCAAAGGCGGCGGCTGCTCGGCCCGTAAAGCCGTCGCTTACCGGTCGTCGGCCCAACATCATCTATGTGATGACCGACGACCAGGGCTACGGCGACGTCGCGTCCCATGGCAACCCGATCCTCAAGACGCCGCATCTCGATCGGCTCCGCAGCCAGAGCGTGCGGCTGACGGAATACCACGTGAGCCCCACCTGCGCCCCCACGCGGGCCGCCCTCCTCACGGGCCGCCATGAATTTCGCTCTGGGGTCACGCACACGATCTACGAACGCGAACGGCTCGCCCTCTCGGCCACGACCTTGCCGCAGCTTTTGAAATCGGCCGGCTACACCAGCGGCATCTTCGGCAAGTGGCACCTGGGCGACGAAGACGACTACCAGCCCGGCAAGCGGGGCTTCGACCGCGTGTTCATCCACGGCGCCGGTGGCATCGGCCAGAGTTATCCCGGCAGCTGCGGCGACGTGCCCGGCAACACCTATCTCAGTCCGATCATTCGCAGCGACGGAAAGTTTGTGCAGACTCGAGGCTATTGTACCGACGTCTTCTTCCGCGAGGCCGAGGCCTGGATGGAGGCCTGCCACAGGAAGGACCAGCCCTTCTTCTGCTATATCACCACCAACGCCCCGCATGCGCCCTATATCCCGCCCCCCGGCGGCCGCGAGCAGGCTTACCAAGAAGCGCTCACTGCGGCGGGCATCACCGATGCCAAGCAGCAGGCCAATGCGGCGCCGTTCTTCGCCATGATCGAAAACATCGATGCCAACATGGGCCGGCTGCTGAAGAAACTCGATGAGCTCGGCATCGCCGAAGACACACTCGTCGTCTTCTCGACCGACAACGGCACGGCCGCCGGCGCCGCGGTCTTCAACGACGGCATGCGTGGCCAGAAGGTATCGCCCTACCGGGGTGGCACCCGGGTGCCGGCCTTCTGGCGGTGGCAGGGCACGCTCCACGAGGGCGTCGACGTGCCGGCGGTCACCGCCCACATCGACGTGTTGCCCACCCTCTGCGAGATCACCGGGGCGACGATCCCGCCCGCCGTGGCAGAGAAGGTCGAGGGGCGTAGCCTCGTGCCACTGCTGAAGGATGCCACCGCGACATGGCCTGACCGGCCGCTGGTCACCCACGTGGGCCGCTGGGATCGCGAGCAGGCGGCGAAAAGTGCCTACCGCAACTGCCGGCTCCGCGAGGGGAAGTGGAGCCTCGTGAACACGAAAAACCGGCCCGATGCGTGGGAGTTGTACGACATCTCGTCCGATCCGGGCGAGCAGACCAACCTGGCGGGGATGCATCCCGACGTCGTGACGCGGCTGGTCAACACCTACGACGCCTGGTGGCAGAGCGTGCAGCCCGATCTCGTCAATGAAGACCTCGACGGCCCGGCAGAAAATCCCTTCAAGACCGCCTACTGGGAGCAGTTTGGGCCGCGTCCCACGCTGATCGACGTGCCCTACGGCAAGCATCCGAAGCAGAAGATGCATTTTTGGAAGTCACCGGCGGCTGCGGCGGGCGAGCCGACGCCGCTGCTCTACTTCATCCATGGCGGCGGCTGGCAGGGAGGCAACCGCATGAGTGGCCTCACCGGCATCCTCAAGCCGGTGCTCGATGCCGGCATCTCGGTGGCCTCGGTCGAATACCGATTCATCGCGGAAGCGATGCAAGAGGGCATCAAGCCGCCGGTGAAGGCGCCGCTCACCGACGCCGCCCGTGGTCTCCAGACCGTCCGCAGCAAGGCCGCTGAGTGGGGCATCGACAAGACGCGGATCGTCGCGGCCGGCGGCTCGGCAGGCGCCTGCTCGAGTTTGTGGCTGGCCTTTCATGACGACCTCGCCGACGCGACGAGCGACGACCCGGTGGTCCGTGAGTCGACGCGGCTCTTGGCGGCCGCCGTGAGCGGCGCCCAGACCACGCTCGATCCCGCCCAGATGAAGGAGTGGACGCCCAACAGCCGCTACGGTGGGCATGCCTTCGGCTTCATGCCGAGCCCCGAGCAACGCGACAGCCAGTTTGCCGAGTTCCTCGCGGCCCGCGAGACGATCCTGCCGTGGATCGAGGAATATTCGCCGTATGCCCTCGTGACTCCGGATGATCCACCCGTCGCGCTCTTCTATTCCACGCCGCCGGCGCTCGGCCAAGAAGAGAAGGATCCCACGCACACGGCGAACTTCGGTGTGAAGCTCGAGGAACGCCTCGACGCGGCGGGCGTGCCCTGTGAACTTGTCTACCCGGGAGCGCACGATGTGAAGCATCCCAGGCTTCAAGACGCGATCATCGGCTTCCTCAAGCCTTCCCTTGTTCCCTCCGCGAACTGATCGTCGCGGATTCCGGTGACACGACTTTCTGGAGAAGAGATCTCATGCGGTGTGTCATCAACTCACTGGCATGGCTGGTCTTGCTGCTGCTTTACGGGTTGCCAACAGCGGCAGCGGCCGAGCCGACCCGCCGCCCCAACATCATCTTCTTTCTCTGTGATGATCTGGGGAGCGGCGATCTCTCCTGTGTGGGGTCGCCCGCTATCAAGACGCCACACATCGACGCCCTCTTTGCCCGCGGCGCGCAGCTGTCGCGGCACTGGGCCGGCAATGCCGTCTGTGCCCCGAGCCGCTGTGTGCTCATGACGGGCAAGCATCCCGGCCATGCCGTCGTGCGGAGCAATCGGGAGGTGAAGCCGGAGGGCCAGGCGCCGATGCCGGCCGGCACGGTCACGCTCGCAAAGCTGCTCAACGATGCGGGCTATGCCACCGGGGGCTTTGGCAAGTGGGGGCTGGGGGCCCCCGGGAGTGAGTCTGATCCCACCGCCTGCGGCTTCGACACGTTCTTTGGCTACAATTGCCAGCGGGAGGCCCACACGTTTTATCCCGACCACCTGTGGGATGGCCGCACCCGCGTGGAGATCGACAACATGTCGCTCGCCGGGGGCCCGGTCCGCCGCGGTGGCACCGTGCCCACCGATCAGGCGGCGATGCCCGATTCGTTTGCCCCCTACGTGGGGCAAAACTATTCGGCCGATCTGATCGCCGCGCGGCAGCTCGCCTTTATCAAGACGCACGCAGCGGAGCCATTCTTTCTCTATGTGCCGACGACCGTGCCGCATCTGGCCCTCCAGGTGCCCCCCGCCGAGCCGTCGCTGCGTGACTACGAAGCCCAGTTCGGCGACGAATCGCTCTATCTCGGCGGCCGGGGCTACGTGCCCTGTCGCCAGCCGCTGGCCACCTACGCCGCGATGATCACGCGGATGGATCGCGAGGTGGGCCGGATCGTGAAGCAGCTTGACGATCTCGGTCTCACCGACGACACGATCTTCGTCTTCTCGAGTGACAATGGCGCCACGAGCCCGGGCACCGGCGGCATCGATACCGAGCGGCTGAAAAGCAATGGGCCGCTGCGCGACTGGAAGGGATCGCCCTACGAAGGAGGCTTGCGAGTGCCGACGGTCGCCGTCTGGCCGGGGCATATCCCGGCCGGGAAGGTGATCGACGCGCCGACGGGCTTTGAGGACTGGCTGCCGACGCTCCTCGATCTCGCGGGCTTGCATGATCGGATTCCGCGCGACATCGACGGCGTGAGCCTCGCCGCGGCCCTGGAAGGCAAGGCCGCTGCTCCGCAGGATCGCGTCCTCTACCGCGAACTGACCGAACGGCAGTGGCAGACGGCGATCGATGCCGGCGGCCGCTGGAAGGCGATCCGCCGGGCGGCCGGCAAAAAACATCCCGGCCAGGCCGCGCCGACGGAACTCTACGATCTCGTCGCCGATGCACGTGAGGCGAAGAACGTCGCCGGCGAGCATCCGGAGGTCGTGAGGCGGCTGGAGGCGATTTTGGATCGGGAGCATGTGCCCGATCCGGCCTGGCCGCTTGCCTTCGCCGACGTCGGCAGCCAGCCGCGGCAGGCTCCGGCCGCGGCGGGCACGAAGCGGCCCAACATTCTCTTTGTGATCGCCGACGACCAGTCGCCCTTCGATCTGAAATGCTACAACCCCGCCTCGACGCTCGACACCCCGGTGATTGATCGGCTGGCGGCCGAAGGCATGGTGTTCGACGCCGCCTACCACATGGGATCCTTTTCCGGGGCGGTCTGCACGCCGAGCCGGCATATGGTGATGTGCGGTCGCTCGGTGTGGCATCTGCCGATCGGTCCTGCGAAGAAGCTCTGCCCGCCCGACATTGTGCAGCACACGCTCGCGCCGGTCTTCAACCGGGCCGGCTACGATACGATGCGGACCTGCAAGCAGGGCAACAGCTACGAGGGGGCCAACAAGGTCTTCACGATCCGCCACGACGCCACCAAGCGGGGCGGCACCCACGAAGGGGGCAGCGGCTGGCATGCCGACCGGGTGCTCGACTATCTGGCGGAGCGGAAGCGCACGAATGACTCCGATCCTTTCCTGATCTACTTCGGCTTCTCCCACCCGCACGACACCCGCGACGGCACACCCGAGCTGCTCGGGAAGTATGGTGCCACCAACCACACCGACGAGGCGACGCTGCCACCGGCCGATCCCCGGCAGCCGCCGCTCCCGCCCAACTGGCTGTCGCGGCATCCCTTCGACCACGGCCACATGGACGTCCGCGACGAAGTCGCCGTGAGCGGCGTCTGGAAAAATCGGGACGAGCGGACGATCCGCAATGAACTGGGCCGGGAATTCGCCTGCAGTGAAAACATCGATCGGCAACTCGGCCGGGTACTCGAGAAGCTGGCCGCACTGGGCGAGCTCGACAACACGTGGATCTTCTACACGGCCGACCACGGGATGGCGATCGGCCGCCACGGCCTGCAAGGCAAACAGAATCTCTACGAGCACACCTGGCGGGTGCCATTCATCGTGA
>CAYZFV010000072.1:0-3623 GCA_964477765.1 uncultured Candidatus Kuenenia sp. | reverse complement strand
GGCTTTTTGGGCGTGTTGACCAATCAGCACCGGGCGCGAGCCTGGTGGCCTGCAGCGGCGTCGGGTGGCGATTCAGCCCGCGGGCTTGCGCCCGACGGCTTTTTGGGCGTGTTGACCAATCAGCACCGGGCGCGAGCCTGGTGGCCTGCGGCGGCGCAGTTCTTGGCCGTATTGGTAGTTTCAGTGTTTCTGTTCTCCTTTTTTTCGGAGCCGTGCCTGTGAATGCCGACGAACCCGCCGAGCCGCACAATCCTGCCGTCGAGCGTCGGCTCGCCGACGACGAAATTCCTCAATCCAATATCGAATGGCGGAAGCGTCTTACGCGCGAGCAATTTGAAGTGACCCGCCGTAAGGACACCGAACGGGCCTTCACCGGCAAATACTGGAACACCAAGACGCCCGGCACCTACCGCTGCATCTGCTGCGGCGAACCCCTCTTCCGCTCAGGCGAGAAATTCGACAGCGGCTGCGGCTGGCCGAGTTTCTACGCCCCGATCGACGCCAAGCAGGGCGACGTGAAGGGAAATGTGATCGCCGAGCATGAAGACGCCTCGCTCGCCGGCATTCCCGGATTTGGTGTGCGGACGGAAGTGACCTGCCGCCGCTGCGGCGCCCATCTCGGCCACGTGTTCAACGACGGCCCGCCCCCGACGGGCCTGCGATACTGCATCAATTCCGCGTCGATCACGCTCGATGCCGACGTCAATGACAAAGGCGGGAAGTAGCGACGAACAGCCGGGCTCTCCTGATCGATCCCCGGCTTCCTACATCAGCCAGCCGACAACGAGAAATCCGCCCACGAGCAGCAGGCCGAGGACGATCGTGACGAGTTCCAGATAGCGATCAAGAAAGTCGCGGGCCCTCGCCCCAAAGATTCGCATCACGGTTGCGACCAGAAAAAACCGCGCCCCGCGGCCGAGCGCGGAGGCAACCACCAGCGTGAGCAGCGGCACCGAACAGACGCCGGCCGCGATCGTGAAAATCTTGAACGGAATCGGTGTGAACGCCGCCGAGAAGATCGCCCAGCCGGCATTTGCCTGATAGAGTCGCTCGACAAAGTCGAACTTCTCCGTCGAGAAGCCGGGCACGTAGCGGAAAAACCAGGGGGCGAGCGCCGTCCACAGGCCCCAGCCGATCGCCCAGCCCGCCACGCCTCCAGCCACGCTCGCCACGGTCGACACAGCCGCGTAGAGAAAACTCCGCGCCGGCCGCGCCACCGAGAGCGCGATCTGGAGCACGTCGGGAGGGATCGGAAAAAACGAACTCTCGGCGAACGAAATCGTGGCCAGGGCGGAGAGGCCATGTCGCGAGTCGGCCCAGGATAGCACCCAGTCGTAGAGCCGCCGCAGCGGCCCGCGACCGCGGTGCTCGGGGTTGTCTGACGACGGCGCGTGCGTGGTCGGGTGTTGCATGGCGAGATCTGTCATACACCGCGCAGGGCGTCTCCGGAAAGTCGGGATTGGGTGCGGTCAACCAGACAGCACCGGGCGCGAGCCTGGTGGCCTGCGGCGGGCACTTTTACCGGCAGCTTCGGGGAGACGGCCCGCGGTCGGTGCGGATCCACAGCCAGGTCAACACCACCGGAACGATCAACGACCAGACCAGCATCCACTGCAGGCTGTCGTCGGCCCGCCCGACCGCCCCGGCCACGCTCCAGGCACACGCGATTGCCAGATTGCCGCTCGCAGCCGCCGCGAAAAAGGTGCGAAACGGCATCGCCGTGGCGCCCGCCATGATCGCCGCCGCTTCCGCGATGAGAGGCAGCGGCCGGGTGATCACCACAAGCAGCGGCCCGAGACGTCGCTCACGGGCGGTGAGGCTGGCGCGGGCGTCGTCGTCGAGGCGGATCAGCGCTGGGCGGCCGACAACACGGCCCAGCCCCCAGCCGGCGGCTCCACCGAGTGTCATGCCCAGCCAGCCGCACAGGGTGCCCACAACGATGCCGAGCTGCGCCCCGCCGAGCGTGGCCACGAGGCTCGACGGCACCGGCAGCAGAATGTCGACGGCCAGAATGCCCACCTCGGCGGCGGCGAGCACCACGGGCGGCGGCGGCGGATCGAGCCACGCGGCGATGGCATGATCGAGCCGGGCGCCACACGCGAGAAAAGGCACGAGCGGCACAGCCACCGCGAGGGCCGTCAGACCCAACAGGATGGAGAGCGGGCGGTGCATGAGGGAAGGAGTGGAGAAGACAGAATCGTGATCCGTCTCAAGATATCGTCTCCGGAAGTCGACCGCCGGCAACGACCGCCTGCCGAACCATCGCACGCGCCTGCCCGGAGATATCGATGCCGACGGCCCGATTCCACGCGGCAAGCAGCCGCCGATAGACCGCGCCGGGCCGACCCTCGCCGACGGGTCGGCCATTGAAACGCGTTGCCGGGAGCAGGCAGCTGGGCGTGCTCGTGAGCAGAATCTCATCGGCAGCGGCGAGGTCCGCCGCCGTCAGCGACCGCTCATCCCAGTCGATTCCCGCCGCGGCCGCGAGCTGCCGGGCAAACCCCAGGCTCACCCCCGGCAGGGCGTCGGCGGGCGGGGGCGACACGACCCCACCGCCGCAGACGATCGCGATGTTGGCCGTGGAGGTTTCGCTCACCCGCCCGTCAGCATGGCAGACCACCGCCCGGGCGCCCGGCTCGGCGGCCCGGGCCTCACGATCGGCGAGGGAGTAATGGAGGCGGCTGCGCACCTTGGCGTGAATCGGCCAGCAGGCCGCGGGCACCTGCGGCACCGCCACGCCCCGCAGCGACACCCCCGACTCATACGCCTCCGCCCACAGGCGGAAAGCGAGCGGAAACGAATGCACCGCCACCAGCGGCTCCCCGCCCGCCCCTTCATGCTGGGAAGGCTGATCGCCCGGGGTCACGAAGATCACGACGCCCAGATCACCGTCGCCGACATGGGCATGATTGGTGTGGGCCACGGTGGCCGCCGCCGCCATGATGTCATCGAGCGACGCCCCGGGTTCGATGCCCACTGCGGCCAGGGAATTGGCGAGACGATCGCGATGCGGCCCCGGGAGAAACAGATCGCCGCGAAACGTTCGCAACTGTTCGGTGACGGTGGCACCCAGCACGAAGCCGGCATCACCGACCGGCACGGAGAGCGACTCACGGGGAAGGAAGCGACCGTTGAGCCACGCCTGATCGCCCGGCCGCATTCCCTTCACGACAGGCCCCGGCACTCTGGAAACTCGGCACTCTGGAAAATGGAGGATAGGGGATTCGAACCCCTGACCTTCTGGCTGCCAGCCAGACGCTCTCCCAATTGAGCTAATCCCCCGACTTGTCTGCGTTGTCGGCCGGGAGTGCCGCAGGGCCGTCGGAACGCCGTCGCCCGACACTGCCACCGTATCGGCGGGAACGCGACGTGTCAACGCGGTGAGGATCGCGAGGGTATTCCCCAGCGAGCTGGCGCGAGAGTTGGCGCTGCTGCGGCCACCAGGCTGGCGCCCGGTGCTTTGTGGTAGGGCGCGAGCCGGCGGGCTGGCGCGAGAGTTGACGCTGCTGCGAGCCGGCGGGCTGGCGTGAGAGTTGGCGCTGCTGCGGCCACCGGGCTGGCGCTTTTTCCAACAAGCCGCCGGCGCGAGCCGGCGGGCTGGCGCGAGAGTTGACGCTGCTGCG
>CAYZFV010000071.1:0-4648 GCA_964477765.1 uncultured Candidatus Kuenenia sp. | reverse complement strand
GGTTTGTGTTTTTTCTTTTTCGTGCGGCGTTGGGGGGGGGGGGGCGCCGGGGGGTCCCGGTGGGCCCGGCTCACCTGGTCGTGGACGTTTTCCTGCGTTTCACGGACCAGAAATTCCCGGGCCCGCCGCTCGTAATCGATCAGCACCGGCACCACGTCGCCCACCTGCTCGATCAGCTCCTCCTCGGTCTTGCCGAGCGTCGTCTGGTTGGAGATCTGGTAGAAGTCGCCCATCGCCTGCGACCCCTCGCCATACAGCCCCCGCACCGCCAGCGAGATCTTGTGGAGGCTGCGAAACACCTTGTCGATCTGTCGGGTGATGACGAGGGCCGGAAGATGGAGCATCACGCTCACGCGAATGCCGGTGCCGACGTTGGTGGGGCAGGCCGTGAGATAGCCCCACTTCGGGGAAAAGGCGTAGGGCACGACCTTTTCGATTCCCTCGTCGACGGCCCGGATCTGCTCGAACGCCCCGGCCAGGTCGAGGCCGCTGTGCATGCACTGGATGCGGAGGTGATCCTCCTCGTTGATCATCAGGCTCACCTGCTCGCGACCGTCGATGGCCACTCCCCGGGCCCCCTGTGCCTCGGCATGTTCGCGACTGATCAGCTGCCGTTCGACGAGAAACTGGCGATCGATCTCCTCGAGATGGCCGACATCGATGTATTCGAGGCTCGCGCCGATCGGCGAGGCGGCGATCCGCTCGCGAAGCAGCGACTCGGTATCGAGCCGTTCCTGCTCTGAGGCCCGGCTCACGAAGGGAAAGTGGGCCAGGTTGCGAGCCAACCGCACCCGGCTACTCATCACGATATCCGACTCCGGCCCGGTGCCGCGGAGCCATTCGCCGATGGAGTCGGTGAGGGCGTCGATCTTCATGGTGTTGCTTCCGGCGGTGAGGACGATGCAGCTGGCGGACCGAGCCAGGTGACCTCGATCTCACGGATGAGGTCACGGTTTTCCTTGGCCTTTTCGTAGTCTTCGCGGGCGATCGCCTCCTTCATCTCCACACGGAGGCCGATCACGCGGGTGAGACCCGCGGTGCCCTCCGCCGGCATGGCGATGGCGGCGGCCCGTTGGGGTCGCCGCCCGACATGTTCGGTAGCGCCGTGGATATTGGCGATGAGGGGCTCGAGCTCCTTTTCGAAGGCGACATAGTCGTGAGGGCAGCCGAGTCGCCCCTGGTTGCGAAACTCGAAAAACGAGATGCCACACATGCCGCAGGTTTTTTGGTCGAGCACCGACAGTTCCTCGGCCGTCTGCCCGACGCCCAGCGGCGCGGTCACGCCGCCCGGCTTCCCGGGGGGCGCATCGGCCGCCGCCTCCGACTGGTTGAGGTAGGAGCGGGCATGCTCTTCACAGAGGTGCAATTCCCGCACCTCGCCCGTTTCGAGCTCCGTGATGTGAAAGACAGCCTGGCGATCGCAGTGTTGGCACTTCATGGTCGGCACCGGAAATTCGGCCAAGGACGAAAGGAGACGTTCTCCGCACGGCCTCCATGGGGAATCATAGCGGGTCGGGGCAGGGCGGTGTTATCCTCGGCCACCATGACGCACGTCCCCGATCTCGGCCGCTTTTCCGACCTCGCCCGGAGCCACGGCCTGGTGCCCGTCTATCGCCGGCTCTTTGCCGACGGCCTCACGCCCCTTTCCGCCTTCGCCCGCATCGATTCGGGTGCCTGTGGCTGCCGGTTCGGGAGCGGGGCCGGCGGCGAGAAGGGGGGCCGCTACAGCTTCCTCGGTGCCGACCCCTTCATGCGGCTGGAAGCCCGGGGCACGGCCGTCACGATCGTCCATCAACACGGCGATTCGGAAACCCTTCGCTCAGACGATCCGCTCGGCGAACTGGAACGCCGCATGGCGGCCTTCCGGCCGGCTCGCCTGCCGGAACTCCCGCCGTTCACCAGCGGTGTGGCCGGCTACGCCCCCTACGACGCGGTTCGCTACGTGGAGCGGCTGCCCGACCCTCCCCCCGACGATCTGCATCTGCCCGACCTGAGCTTCGCCTTCTATGACCGGCTCATCGTCTTCGACAACGTCACGAAGTCGCTCGATGTGGTCGTCTTGGCCCGTGTCGACGACCCGTCGCCGGCAGGCATCGCGGCGGCCTATGAGACAGCCTGCGGGCGGGTCGATGCGACAATCGCCGACCTCTCGCGGCCCGCAGTCTGGCCACCGGCGGCCGACATCGGCCCCCGTAGCCTGCCGCCCGACTTTCTGGAGTCGGCGACGCATTCGACCTTCCCCCGCGAGCAGTTTCTGACGGCGGTCGACAAGGCCATTGAATACATCCGCGCCGGCGACATCTTCCAAGTGGTGCTGAGCCGCCGGCTTGAAGTGCCTTTCGACCTGCCGGCCCTCGAACTCTACCGCACGCTGCGGGTCGTCAATCCCAGCCCGTTCATGTTTTACCTCCGCACGCCCGACGGCACGCTCGTGGGCAGTTCCCCCGAGATCATGGTGCGGGTCGTCGATGACCTGATCACCGTTCGCCCATTGGCCGGCACGCGGCCGCGGGGAGCGACACCGGAGGAAGACGCCGCGCTCGCCGAGGGGCTGCTCGCCGACCCCAAGGAGCGGGCCGAGCATGTGATGCTGATCGATCTGGGCCGCAACGATGTCGGACGGGTCGCGGCCATCGGTTCGGTCATGCTGAGCGACGTGATGGCGATCGAGCGCTACAGCCACGTGATGCACATCACGAGCAATGTGACCGGTCGCCTGGCCGCCGGCCGCACCGCCTTCGACGCCCTGCGGGCCTGCCTGCCGGCCGGCACGGTCTCGGGAGCACCAAAAATTCGGGCGCTGGAAATCATCGACGAGTTTGAACCGCAGCGGCGTGGCCCCTATGCCGGGGCTGTCGGCTACATCGACTTCGGCGGTGCCATGGACACCTGCATCGCGCTGCGGACGGTGGTGGTGACTGGGGGCAAGGCCTACGTGCAGTCAGGGGCCGGGATCGTGGCCGACAGCGTGCCCGAAAACGAATTCGAGGAAACCCTCAACAAGGCCAAGGGCATGCTCGTGGCCATCGCCATGACCGCTGCCCGCCTCCGACCATGAGCCTCTCCGAGCATGGCATCGTCGTCGAACAGGCCACGCTGCGGCGGGGCCGACGGACCGTGCTCGATGAGATCACGCTCGCGGTGCCGCCGGGCCGCTCGCTGGCCCTGATCGGGCCGACGGCCGCGGGCAAATCATCGCTGCTGGCCGCTCTCGCCACGGCGTTGCCGCTCCAGGCCGGCGATATCCGCCTCGATGGACACTCCACGCGCACCGATCCGGCCGCCGTGCGGCAGCGGATCGGCTACGTGCCGGCCGGCATCGCGGCCTGGCCGCATGCCCGGGCCGACGAGTTTCTGGAACTCTTCGCGCTGGAGGCCGGCCTGCGGGGGAAGCCGCTGCGGATGGCGGTCGGCAAGGGGCTGGCGCTGGCCGGCATCGATGAGCCCGGCACCCCCCTCGATTCCCTGCCTGCCGGCCAGGCCCAGCGGCTCCTCGTGGCCCGCGGCCTGCTGCATGACCCCCAGGTGCTGCTTCTCGATGGCCCCTTCGCGGGGCTCGATCCCTGCGAGCGCCGTGACCTCGAGCAGTTGATCACCGACATGCATCTCGGTGGCCGGATCGTCGTGGCCGCGATCGACGATGCCGCCGTCCCCATCTGCTTCACTCACCTGGCGGTGCTCGCGGCCGGCCGCCTCGTCGCCCATGGCCCCGCCGTCGCTTCCGCGTTTCCCGACCATCGCGTGTGGACCCGGCGCATCATCTGCCCGGCCACCGCCGCGCCGGCGGCAGCCGTGCTCCGGCGAATCGGGATCGAAGCCGACGCGATCGATGATGACACGCTCGACTGCCGTCACGACCCTCTCGCGCTGCCCTTCAGCGAGGTGATCACGGCCCTGGTCGGCGCCGGGGTTGCGGTCGATGCGGCCGAATTCCATCCCCCGTGGCCCGCTCAACTTCTCGATGGCTGCCAGCCGGACGAGTGAATCAAGCCGCTTCACCCCAGGCGCGGCGAACCTCCCCCAGGCCGACGATGCATGAGTCGTATTCTTCGCTGAGCAGCGTCAGCACGTGGCGTGCCTCGACTGCCTCTTCCGGCTCGAGTGCCGCGGCGAGCCGGTAGGCCTGCTTGCCCGCCTCCCGATAGTCGAGCAGATGATCGGGCTGCGAGGGATGCTGAAAGCGGCCGAGCGCTTCGGGATAGACGCCGCTCCAAAAGAGCGTGTAGTCACCGATATGCCGATAGTCGGTGCGGGCAACCTCGGGTGGTTCGTGCTGCACGATCGACAGCATGTGGGAGACGTCGTCGCAGGGGACCGGTTCGGCGCCAGGCAGCACGCGAAGCTGGTCGTGACGGATAAACCGCACCAGCAGTTCGGCGACGTAGTCGACCAGCGGGGGATCGACGATGCCGAGCCGGCCATGAAAGGCATGCTCGGTCAGGCCGCGAAAAAAACGATCGAGATCAGAAGGCTCACGGGCGGAGAACATGGCAAAGCTCCCGGACCGGCCCGGAAACCGCCGGCCACGCGCTGACGTGTTCAACGCCCCTGTTTATACCCGGCAGGCCTACCGCGACGCCAGCGAGGATCAGATCACTCTGCGGCAGGGCTGACAGCCACCACGAGATCGCGGACATGCTGCTCGATC
>CAYZFV010000070.1:0-3853 GCA_964477765.1 uncultured Candidatus Kuenenia sp. | reverse complement strand
GACGTGCATAACGCCGCCGTCTTCGACCTCGCCTGGCATCCGTCGGGAAAGGTGCTCGCCTCGGCGAGTGCCGACGAGACGGTGAAGCTCTGGCGGGCGGGTGACGGCGTGCGGCTCGACACGCTCGGCCAGCCGCAGGGCGAAGTCGCGTGCGTGGCCTTCACCCGCGATGGTTCGCATGTGATCGCCGCCGGCCGCGACAAGCGGATCCATCTCTGGCGGCTCGTGTCGCTCGACGCCCCCGCCATCAACCCTCCTGTGCAGTCGCGATTTGCTCATGACGCGCCGGTCGTGGCGATGGCCCTTTCTGCCGACGGCAGCCGGCTGATCACCGCCGCCGAGGATCGGTCGCTATCGGTGTGGAGTGTGCCTGCGTTACAACTCGTCGGCGAATACCCGCGGCAGCCTGATCTCGTGTCGGTCGCGGTGCCGCTCGTCGACGGGCTTGTGGTCGGCCGGATGGACGGATCGCTCGACACGCTGACGAGCGTGGTACTGCCGGCCGCCGAAACACCCGCTCAAGAACTGGCTGCAGCCAGCCCGGAGCGGATGCGGCAGGAGATGCCGGACGATGAGCGCGGGCGGCAGACCGCCACGCCGCCTGCGGCGGTCGAGGAACATGAATCCAATGATGAGCCCGCCATCGCACAGCAGATTGCCACCTCGTCAGTGATCACCGGCACGATCGGTCGGCCGGGGGATGTCGACTGCTTTCAATTTCCGGCCAGGCAGGGGGAGGTGATCGTGCTCGAGGTCGATGCGGCCCGGTCGAAGTCGCAGCTCGATTCAAAGCTCGAAGTGCTCGATGCCGCGGGGCAGCCGGTAGAGCGGGTCGTGTTGCAGGCCGTCCGTGATTCGTGGTTTACCTTCCGCGGCAAAAACTCCACCCAGGCCGACGACTTTAGGCTCCACAACTGGGATGAGATGGGACTCGATGAGTATGTTTATGCCGGTGGCGAAGTGGTGCGGCTGTGGCTCTATCCCCGCGGCCCCGACTCGGGATTTACGGTGTATCCCGGTGAGGGCACGCGGCATACCTTCTTCGGCACGTCGGCCGTCACGCATGCGCTGGGTGAGCCGGCCTGGGTGGTGAGGCCGCTAACGCTGGGAGAAGAGCCGGAGGCCAACGGTCTGCCGGTCTTTCGCCTGCTGTATGAAAACGATGACGAATCGACGGCACGACTCGGCCGCGATTCGCTGGTCGTGTTCACGCCGCCGGCCGACGGTGACTACATCGTGCGGATCAGGGACGTCCGCGGCTTCGGGGCCGAAGGCGACCCGCAGGCCTACCGCTATCGGCTCACGCTCCGTCCGCCGCAGGCCCGCTTCACGGTGGCAATCGAGGGAAAGAATCCGAAGCTCGGTCCGGAGGGTTGCAGGGAACTGACGTTTCGGGCCGAGCGAATCGACGGCTTCGATGGCCCGATTCGCATCGAGGTGGATGGCCTGCCGCCTGGCTTCACGTTTCATGGACCGATCGAGATCGAGGCCGGTCAGCGACGGGCCCGCGGCGTCCTGTCTGCCGCTGCCGATGTGACCGACCCCGATGCTGCTGCCGAAAAGCAGGTGCGAGTGCGGGCCATGGCCGAGGTCGCCGGCCGCGAGGTCGTGCAGGAGTTGGGCACGCTCGGTGACATCACCATCGGCGATCCTCCCAAGTTCACCGCGGCCATCGTGCCGGCGACGAATTCATCGGTGGTCGAACGTGATGGCGAGCCGATCGAGTTTACGATCCGGCCCGGGGAGACGATCACGGCGAAGGTGCGAATCGATCGGCGTGATTTCAAGGAGCGGATCGAGTTTGGTCGCGACACGGCAGCCGACCGCAACCTGCCGCATGGCGTGTTTGTCGATAATCTCGGGCTGAGTGGCCTGCTGATCGTGGAGGGAGAGAACGAGCGAGAATTTTTTCTCACCGCCGCTCCCAAGACACATCCCGGGCGGCGGCTGATCCATCTCTGGACCGGAGCCGACGGCGGCCAAGCCACGCTGCCCGTCTGGCTGAACGTGGTTGCCGGAGACACACCAGCATCGACGAATCAGTGATGGCCCTCGCTCGACAACTGGGGGACGCTACACTAGCGGCATGAATGTTGAACGCGTGAAGTACGTGATCTGGGCGGCCGACATGGAGCGGGCGGCCCGGTTTTATTGCAGCCTCTTTGGGGGCCGCATCCTCCGGCAAAACTCCGCCATCATCGAAGTGGGCATTCTCGACGCGGTGATCGGCATCCACGGCGGGGGCGAGGGCAAACGCACCTGGACCGGGATGAGTTTCCAAGTCGCGGATGTCGTCGCCGGGGGCGACGAGGTGGTTGCCGCCGGCGGCCAGCTGAGCCGTGAGCCCGAGCCGGAAAACGGCGAGCCGCCGCACCTGGCGATGTGCGTCGACACGGAAGGCAACGAGTTCATGCTCCCGCGGAAACGGGGCCCCCGCCTCGGGCCGTAATCTCGTGTCTTATGGATCAGCCGCTAAAATAGGCCGGGTACTGAATATTGGACGACGCTCCCGAAAAGGCGTACATTTTGGGAGCATGTTCCAAAGATCTCTCAATCCCAGCGTATCAAGCAGTTTCCTCCTGCTGGGGCCGCGCGGCACGGGCAAATCAACGTTTCTGCGGGAGCGGTTTGCAGGGCGGCCGACGCTCTGGGTCGATCTGCTTGATCCGGAAACGGAGCACCGCTTCAGCCTCCAGCCGGGGGCTTTGCGCGAGCTGATCGCGGCTACGCCGACAGTCGGGTGGGTGGTGATCGACGAGATTCAGAAAGTTCCGACGCTCCTCGATGTCGTGCATGGCTGCATCGAAGGTCCGCTTGGCAAGGACCGTGGCGTGCGGTTCGCGATGACCGGATCGAGCGCCCGCCGGCTGAAGCGAGGGGCCGTCAACCTGCTGGCCGGTCGGGCCTTCGTCTATCACCTTTTTCCCTTGACCGCTCGCGAACTCGGACCGGCCTTTGACCTGTTGCAGTCCCTGCGCTTCGGTACGCTCCCCGCCACGCTCGCGTTCGGTGCAGACGCCGACCGGGCGGAGTTTCTTCGTGCGTACGCACGCACCTACCTCAAGGAAGAGGTCTGGAGCGAGCAACTGATTCGTCGGCTCGACCCCTTTCGCCGCTTCCTCGAGGTGGCCGCTCAGTGCAACGGCGAAATCCTCAATCTCTCGAACATCGCCCGCGACGTCGGTGTCGATCACAAGACCGTCGGCTCATACTTCGAGATTCTCGAGGACACGCTCCTTGGCTTCATGGTCGAGCCCTGGCATGCCTCTGTCCGCAAGCGGCAGCGGCAGGCTCCAAAATTCTGGTGGTTCGACGCCGGTGTCGCCCGGGCACTGGCGGGCACGCTGACGGTCGATGTCGTGCCACGATCCGGAGGCTTCGGCCGTGCGTTTGAGCACTTCGTGATCACGGAGATCATCCGGGCGGCAGACTATGCCCGCAGCGATTGTCGCTTCTTCTATCTCCGTACGAAGGACGATGCGGAGATCGATCTGATTGTAGAGCGACCGGGGCTTCCGCCCGTGCTCCTCGAGATCAAATCCACCGACCGTGTCGAGTCGCGGCATGTCCGCGACCTGCAGCGGTTCCTTCCTGATTTCCCGGGGGCGAAGGCGGTGTGTCTCTCCCGTGACCCGCTCCGCCGGCAGATCGGCGATGTGCTCGCCCTGCCGTGGCACGAAGGCCTCGCGGAAATGGGTATCACCGGACCATGAAAGCAACCACCGAGATCGATTGGATCGTGGCGACAGACACGGTCGTGCGGCCCGACCTTGTCGTGGTCCAAGATTTAGAGCGCATCAAGCCTACGTGTATCGCCGGCTCGGGGGCGGCCCAAGTCTCTTCGCGGGGGAGG
>CAYZFV010000069.1:0-4245 GCA_964477765.1 uncultured Candidatus Kuenenia sp. | reverse complement strand
CTGGCGGCATCGTAAGCGTCTGCCGCGGGCCGGCCCAGTTTCCGGTCAGCAAACGATGTTGTTTGGGTAAGCGATGCGATTTACGATGCCGCCAGGTTCGTGTCCTCGCACCCTTGCCAAGTGACTTGCCGTGTTCTCACTGTTGGGCGTCCTCGCCATCACCTTCTTGATCTTTCTGACTGTCGCAGCCACCGCGCGGCTGATTCTGGGCAAATAGCCCGGCGATCAGGGCGGCAAAGAAGCCGAAGAGCACGCTGCCGAAGAGCACCCACGCGGCAACGGCGAGGCCGACATACTCCCGCAGCCAGACTTTGAGCGGGGGCTCCTTGCTCTTCGGCACCTTCCGCTGCACCGGCCCCGTGACCGGCGCGTCGCGGCCCGACTGGGCCCGCATGTCGCGACGAAAAGCATCCCAGTCGGCCTGCACGGCGGGGCTCTCGAGGGCCTCGAGCCAGCCGGCGCGAAGCTGCAGCAGTACGACCGGCGGAATGGCGATCACCGCCAGCCAGCCGGCCACGAGCGTGAAGATGAGCGTGTTTCGTCCGGGCCGAGGAGGGCTGCGCATATCCCTATCTTGCCCCATCGCGGCCGTCTTCCCAAGCCGGCAATCGCTCTGGCACGACCGTGGGCGGGCTGATACGGTTCCCGCCCCACACCCCGCACACCCTCCGCTTTGGAGCGATCGGCAGCATGGCAAGCGTCCGGAGCATTCGAGCCTCGTTGGCGTCCTCAACCCACGGTCTGGCGGCCATCTGCGGCGTCGCGGTGGTGGCGATACTCATTCCAGCGACCGCCCGGGCCCAATCGGGCTGGCTACCCACCTCTTGGTTTTCCAAGGAGTCGATCGATCCCGAGGCGATGTTTCCGCTGGCGGAGAAAGACGGGCCGTGGCTCGTGATGGCCACCACCTTCCGTGGCGCCGGCGCCCGTGACGACGCCCGTCGGCTGGCGCACGAGCTCCGTCGCAAGCACAAGCTCACGGCCTACACCCACGAGAAGGCCTTCGATTACACCGGTGAAGAGCAGGGACTCGGGCTCAACCCCGATGGCACGCCAAAGAAGATGCGGTATGCCAAGGCCGAACAGGTCGTCGAGGTGGCGGTGCTGGTCGGCGACTTCGCATCGTTCGATGATCCCCGGGGCCAGAAGGCGTTGGCCACGATCAAGGCTCTCCATCCGACAGCCTTGTCGGGCGAGAGCGGCAAAAGCCAGTCGTTCGCCGACTTCCGCAAGATGATCGGGCTCGACCGCAAGGCGGCCAAGGGACCGATGCACATGGCGTTTGTCACGCCCAACCCACTGCTTCCGGAAGACTACTTCTCTCGCCAGCAGACCGATGAATTCGTGCTGCGGATGAATGCCGACGTGACCCACAGCCTGCTCGACTGCCCGAGCCGCTATTCGGTGCGGGTGGCCACCTTCACCGGTTCGGGCACCTTCGATCAGCAGGCGATCTCCAAGGGCGGCAAAGAACTGCCGATCGAAAGCCGGCTCATCGAGGCGGCCGAGCAGGCCCACAAACTCACCGTGGCCCTCCGCAAGCAAGGCTGGCAGGCCTGGGAATACCACGACCGGGAATCGAGCATCGTGTGTGTCGGCAGCCTCGAGCAGGTGCGGGTGCGGCAGGCCGACGGCATGATCGTTCCCCATCCGGAGATCGCCCGCATCGTCGCCGGGCTCGGCCCGGATCCGGCCAAGCTGGCGATGGGGCAGATCATGCCCCGGCAGGTGGCCGGCGTCCTGCTCGACGTGCAACCCCGTCCGATCGACGTCCCCCGCGCCCCCGCCAACTGGCGGTAATGCATGGCTGAAATGCTGATCCTCGGCACGACGAATGCCGGCAAGCTGCGGGAACTCGTCGAACTGCTGGCGCCGCACGGTATCGCCTGCCGTTCACTCGCCGGGCTGGCCGCTGCCGTCGACGTCGAGGAGACGGGCGACTCCTTCGCCGCCAATGCGGCCCTCAAGGCCACGCTTCAGGCCCAGGCCCTCGGCAACTGGGTGCTGGCGGAAGATAGCGGGCTGGTCGTGCCGGCACTCGATGGCGCCCCGGGCATCTATTCGGCGCGGTTCTCCGGCCCCGCCGCCACCGACGTCGCCAACAACGCGCTGCTGCTGGAGCGGCTCCGCGGCCAAAGCGGCCGGCGGCGGTCGGCGTATTACGCCTGTCATGCGGCGCTGGCCGACCCGCAGGGCGCCGTCGTGGCGACCTCCTCCGGAAGCTGCGGCGGACTGATCGCCGAGGCTCCCGCCGGCAGCGGTGGCTTCGGCTACGACCCGCTCTTCATCGTGCGCGAATACCACCGCACCTTTGGCGAACTGTCAGGAGCCGCGAAGGCCGTGATCAGCCACCGGGCGCGGGCGATGCGGGCGATGCTGCCGGCGATCCTGCGGCATCTCCACTGAGCGGCGCAGCTGTGATCCCGGCCAGCCGCCGGCGAATCACCCGCAGCACGTCAGGGGTGCCGTCCATGCGGCCGGTGAGCGGGGCCAGCGCCGGCTGAAAGCGACCGCGGTCGTCGAGAAACATCCGCACCCGCTCACGGGTGATCTCTTCGAGCAGCATGAACTGTCCACAGCCCATGCCGGCCAGAAAGTGACTATTCATCATCTGCTCGGCATGGGCGCGCTCCGGGAGCACCAGCAGCGGCTTGCCGAGATGGAGCGCCTCACCGATGAGCTGATTGCCCGCCGCCGCGATCACCGCCGTGCAGCCGGCGAGATCCTCGATAAACCGCCGGTCGTCGATCGTGTGAAACGACACGTTGCCGACGTGATCCCGATGCCCGAGACCGTAGACTTTCACCGGCATGCCACAGTCGGCAAGGGCTTCGATCGCCGAGAATGGCGTGTGCCGCCGCAGGTAGGAGACCACGTAGCCGTCATCGCGGGGCACGGCGCGGGTGATCGCGTCGCGCAACAGCGGGCCCACCTGCACCACATGTTCCCAGCCACGCCGCAGTGGAGGCCGAAAGAAGGCCGACACCACGGTATCGGCCGCTTCGGCCACGTAGAGCCAGACGGCATGACTCATGAACCAGGCGTTCCACTGGAGCGACCAGGGCAACGCATCGAGATCGTAGGCCATGAGGAAATGCTGGTGGTCGACGCTGACCAGCGGAATGCCTTCGCGGCTGGCGGCCCGCGGCAGCGCCGGCTCGAAGTCGGTGATGGCCAGATCGGCCCGGAAGCTGTCGAGTTCACGAATCAGCCGGTCGACCAGCGGACCGAGCAGGCGGGCCTGATAGTCGAGACCCGTGGCGATCGACCGCATCACGTCGAGCCGTCCACCGGTGTATTGAAACACGATGCCGGAAATCTCACGAATCTCGACATGACCCTCGGCCTCTGCCGCGAACCGTGCCCGGAGAAACCCCAGCGCGTCAGCCGAGGTGTAGACGAGCACCTCGTGGTCGGGCATCAGGTGTTCGACGAGCGTCGCGATCCGGGTGGCATGCCCCCGGCCTTCTCCGCATACACTGATTGCGATACGCGCCATAGATGTCCGTTCACGTCGCCTGCGGACCTGCCGCCGGTACTCACGCTGCCTGCGGTGTCCATTGTGGCGGGCCAACCAGACGACGAAAATCCCTGTCTGTCCGGAGAACCATGAGATGCGTGTGAGCGGCGGCTGGGTGCTGATCGGGGGGGGCTTGATCGCGGCCGCCGCGGCCTGTGGGGCGGCGGAGCCGATCGCGGCGGCGGTCGACCGGCTGGTGCCCCGGCTCTCCAGCGGCTCCGCCGACGTCCGCGACGAGGCCGAACGGGCGCTCCTTGAAATCGGCCCGGCGATCCTGCCCGACGTGGTCGCCGCCCGGGCCGGGGCTGCCGGGGAAACCGCCTTTCGTCTGCAGAGCATCCAGCACCGCCTCGAGGAGCGGGCGACGGTGGAGCAGGTCGAGGCCGCGATCGACACGCTCGCATTCAGCGCCGGCGCGGTCGAGCCCAGCGCCGGGGGCCGCCGGCTACGCATTCCACTCCGGGTGGCCTGGGGTCCCGACCTCGATCTCCTGGCCATGCGGCTCCCGGCCCACACGATCATGGCCGACGGCCCCGCCGGTGAGGCACTGCCGCCGGCCCAACGGCGGGCGATCGTCGAGCCGATCATTGCCCCGGGTGCCACCACGGTATCGCTGCCGGTGACGCTCACCCAGGTTGCTCCGGCCGTGGAGTCACTCGCCACGCTGCGAGGCACGCTCACCCTCTGGATCGCCGGCCGCGATCATGTGTTTGAGATCCCGCTCG
>CAYZFV010000068.1:0-5541 GCA_964477765.1 uncultured Candidatus Kuenenia sp. | reverse complement strand
CCGGCGGCGGGAGAGTGGGGCCGGGAGCGGGGTGGGCGGCGCCGCCGGCGGCAGCGTCGGTGCCGCGGCCCTGCCGCTGGAACTGGAGCCCGATGTGGTGGTCGCGGCGGTGGCCGTGGCCGGCGGCGATGCTGCTCTGGGAATCGCCGCGCTGGTCGGGCGGCCGCTCGATGAGATCGAGCGGGTCTTTATCGGTGAAACGCTCAAGCTCACCGGTGGCAACCGGGAGCAGGCCGCCGAGATGCTCGGGATCGGGGAGCGGACGCTGTATCGCAAGATCAAGGAATATCAGCTCACCTGATCGCCGGCTGCGACCGGGGTGGAGCGCCATCATGGGACGGATTCACACGCTTCCGATGTCGGTCGTCAACCGGATCGCGGCCGGCGAAGTGGTCGAGCGGCCCGCGAGCATCGTCAAGGAACTGCTCGAAAATGCCCTCGACGCCCGGCCGACGCGGATCGACGTGACGCTCGAGCAAGGGGGCGTGGCCTTGGTGCGGGTGGTCGACGATGGCTGCGGCATGGAGCCCGACGACCTTCCTCTGGCGGTGGCGCCACATGCCACGAGCAAGCTCCGGGTGGCCGAGGATCTGGAGCGGATCGGCACGCTTGGATTTCGGGGCGAGGCGCTGGCCAGCATCGGCGAGGTGTCGCGGCTGGTGATCCGCTCCCGGCCGGCCGGCGGTGCCGGCGCGACGCTCGAGGTCGACGGTGGCCGGATGGGAGAGGTGGTGCCCGAAGGCTGCGCCGTCGGCACGACAGTGGAAGTACGGCAGGTGTTTGGAAACGTCCCGGCCAGACGGGCCTTTCTGCGGGCTCCGCAGACCGAATGGTCGCATGCCTCCGAGGCCTTCGTCCGCACGGCGCTGGCCCATCCTGAGGTGGGCTTCACGCTCACCCACAACGGTCGCCTCGTCCACGATCTCCCGGCGACGTCGGCCCGGCGGGAGCGGATCGGCGGACTGTTTGGCACGAAGATGGCCGAGCGGCTCATCGAGGTGGAAGCGGATGATGAAGACGTGCGGCTGGTCGGCCTCGTGGGCCGCCCCGAGGACGATCAGGCCAGCGGCCGGCTGCAACACCTCTTCGTGGCAGGGCGGCCGTTTCGCGATCGCTCGATTCTGCACGCCGTGCAGGAGGCTTACCGGGGCCTGCTCCTCACCGGCCGGCAGCCGATCGTGTTTCTGCAGTTCGAACTGCCTCCCGATGCGGTCGACGTCAACGTCCACCCGGCCAAGATGGAAGTGCGGTTTCGTGACCCGCAGCGCCTCTATCGGCTCGTGCTGTCGTCGCTGCGGGCGAAGTTTCTCGAAAGCGACATGGGCACGGCGTTGCGGCCGCCCGCTCCATGGGACGTTCCGCCGCCCGCCCCGGCGAGCCCCCCTTCCCTGTTCGTGAACGACGCCTTTCCGCTCCCGGCGCCGGCAGTCGGGGTGGCACCGCGTGGCGGCCAGCGGGCGCAGGCGGTGCCGTCCGCCGCTCCGGTCGTGCCTTCCACGGCATCCGCGTCACCCGTGCCGGCGTGGCCGGCTGCGCCGGCCGAATCCGAGGCTGCCCGCAACGCGGAGCCGGTGGCTCATGATGAGCGGGCGGTGCAGATGCTCAACCGCTATCTCGTGGTCGAGCAGGCTGATGGCATCGAGGTGATCGATCAGCATGCCCTCCACGAGCGGGTGCTCTTCGAGCGGCTCAAGGCATCGGTCAACGAGGGCCGACTGGAGGTGCAGCCCCTGCTCATCCCCGAGCAGGTCGATCTGGCGCCGGCCGAATTGGAACTGGTGACCGAACACGCCGCCGCGCTGCAGAAGGCCGGCATGCGGGTGGAGCCCTTCGGGGGATCGACCGTGATCGTCTCATCGAAGCCGGTGCTCGCCGGCAGGGCGTCGGCGGCGGGAATCGTGCGGGAAGTGGTCGACCGGCTGGCGGCGGCGGCCCCGGCTGCCGAGCCCGCCATGCTCGTGGAGGAAGTGCTCCATGGCTTGGCCTGTCGGGCGGCGATCAAGGCGGGCGACCCGTTGTCGCAGGCGGAGGTCGATGCGCTTGTCCGCGACCGACGGGGCGTCCGGGATTCCCATCATTGCCCCCATGGCCGCCCCACGTCGCTGGTGCTGTCACGGCAGGAACTCGACCGCCAGTTTCGCCGGATCTGATTGCCGTGCCCCTTCACCCACTCCCATGACGAGCCCTCCATGATCTGCGTTGGTATCGGTCGCGGTCGCCATCGGCATGTGATTGCCGAACACAAATTTCTTGCCGAGCAGGGAGTCGGCCTGGTTGAGCTGCGGCTCGATTACATCCAGGGGCCGGTGCAGGTGAAGCGGCTGCTGAAAGACCGCCCCTGCCCGGTGGTCGTCACCTGCCGCCGGGCGGCGGATGGCGGCCGGTGGGAGCAGTCGGAGGAGGCGCGGCTGCTGGTGCTGCGCACGGCGATCGTCGATGGGGCCGACTATGTCGATCTCGAAGATGACATCGCGGCGCAGGTGCCACGATTCGGGGCGACGAAGCGCATCATCAGCCACCACGATTTCCACAAGACACCGGCCGACCTCGCCGGTCTGCATCGCCGACTCGCCGCGCTCGATGCCGATATCGTGAAGATCGCCACCATGGCCAACCAGCCGCACGACACGCTGCGGATGCTGGAGATGATGCGGGCCGCGACGATCCCCACGATCGGTCTGTGCATGGGCGACATCGGCACACCGTCGCGGGTGCTCGCCGGCCGCTTCGGGGCCCCCTTCACCTACGCCACGTTCAATGACGAGCGGGTGCTCGCACCCGGCCAGATCGGCTGGCGGCAGATGCGAGACATCTATCGCTACGATTCGATCACACCCGCCACGAAGATCTACGGCGTGGTCGCCGACCCGGTGGGCCACAGTCTGAGCCCGGTCGTCCACAATGCGGCACTCGCCGCCGCCGGGATCGACGCGGTCTATCTGCCGTTTCGCGTGCCGGAGGAACATATCGACGCCTTCCTCGAGTCGGCTGGGAAGTGGCCCCTGGCGGGCCTGAGCGTGACCATTCCCCACAAGCAACGGGTGCTCGCCCATGCGACCGAACAGGACGAGCTCGTCCGGGCGATCGGTGCCGCCAATACCCTCGCCTTCCGCCCCGACGGTGTCGCCGCGTTCAACACCGATGCGACCGCCGCGGTGGAAAGCCTGCGGCGGGCGATCGTCGACGACGAGGAACCGACGCCGGTCGCCCCCAAGTCGGGGCTCGGCATCCGCACGGCGCTGGTGCTCGGCGCGGGCGGGGCTGCGCGGGCCGTCGCCTTCGGACTCCGCGAGCGGAGCGTCGAGGTGACGGTGGCGGCCCGGACCCTCGACCGGGCGCAGCAGATCGCCAAGGAGGTGGGCTGCAAGGTGGTCGAATGGGATTCGCGGCATCGCATTCCGCACGACTGCATCGTGAATGCGACGCCCGTGGGGATGCATCCAAACGTCAACGACACGCCGTTTCCGAAGTCGCACCTCCAGGCCTACATGGTCGTGTTCGACACGGTCTACAATCCGGAAAACACACTGCTGATCAAGGAGGCCCGCTCGGTCGGGTGTCGCACCGTGACGGGGGTCGATATGTTCGTCAGGCAGGCGGCGGAGCAGTTCACGGTCTGGCACGGCACCGACGCCCCCGACGACGTGATGCGGGACGCGCTCAAGCGGGCCACCGCCTCGGCCAAACTTCCCGACTGACCGCGCGACGGAACGAACCATGCCCCTCGTCACACTCATCGGCTACCGGGGCTGCGGCAAGTCGACGGTGGCAGCGTTGCTCGCCGAGCGGCTCGGCTGCGGCTGGCAGGATGCCGATGTCGTGCTCGAGGCGGCAGTCGGCACTCCGATCACCACGCTGATCGCCAGCCAGGGAGAGGCGGCGTTTCGGGATGAGGAGGCGCGGATCCTCGAGTCGGAATTGGCCGCGTGTGAAGGCGTGGTGGCGACCGGCGGCGGGGTCGTGCTCCGGCCGGCCAACCGTCGGCTGCTCCGCGCGGCCTTCCGGCCGGTGATCTGGCTTGCCGCACCGGCTGCGGTGGTGCGGCAGCGGTTGGCGGCCGATCCCACGACGGCCACCCGGCGGCCGGCACTGTCAGGTGGCGATCCGCTCGATGAGGTGGCCGCGGCCGTCGTGAAACGCGAGCCGCTGTATCGTGAGTGTGCCGACCATGTCGTCGACACGTCGAGCACCGCGCCGGCGGCCGTGGCTGATGCGATCGTGGCGTGGCTCGGCGAGGAGTGGCGGCCATGAACGATCCTCTTTCGGTGCTGACAGGGTGGGCAGGAGCTCTTGTTGCCGCCGTGGCAGGGGCTGTTCTCGGGCGGCTGCTCACGACGTCGGTCGCCCTCTCGTTGGGGGAACGGTCGCGGTCGGCGCGGCTCATCGAACTGCTCGTCGTGGCGACAGCCGCGGGGCTGTGGTGGTGGGAGGTGGCAGCCGGTCGTCTCACGCCCCTCATGGCAGACGGCAGCCCGTTTGAGGCGCCGCCGGCGATCCTGCTGGCCCGCTGGGCGAGTCATCTCCTGTTCTTCACCCTGTTGGCCGCCGCGACCTGGATCGACATGCGGTATCGGGTCATTCCTGACTGGATCACCGTGTCGGGGGTCGTGCTTGGACTGGCGGTCGCCGCTGTCCTCCCCGAGCCGTTTCTGCCGGTGGGCTGGGAGCAGGAGCGGTCGTTTGCGGCGCCGGCGATCCTGCCCGACACGCTCGCCGCCTTCGGGGGGCTGCGATCGACACCGGGCCCCGGCTGGCTCGGCGGAGCGCCGCAGGCCGGCGGCCTCGTGCTGGCGGGCATCCTGTTTGGGGCCTGGTGGTTTTTTTGTACGGCACCGTTTCTCCAGAGCGAGCGGCCCGGGCCGGTGTCGCTCATCCTCAGGGACCCGCGTACTCTCGTGCTGATCGCGGGCGTGGGTGGGATCGTGCTTTGCTGGTTTGCCGGCGGGCAGGGGTTCGACGCCCTCCAATCGTCGCTCATCGGACTCGCCGTGGCCGCCGGCTTGGTGTGGGCCGTGCGTGAAGGGGCCAGCCGCGCCATGGGCCGTGAGGCGATGGGGTTTGGGGATGTCACCCTGATGGCGATGATCGGCGCCTGGCTGGGATGGCAGCCGTCGATCCTCGTCTTCTTCCTGGCGACGTTTCTGGGGCTGGCCCACGGTCTGCTGGGGCTGATCCTGCATCGTGACAACGAACTCCCCTATGGCCCGAGCCTCTGCCTGGCGGCGGTGCTGGTGGTCGTGGGATGGCGGTCGCTCTGGGCACGGGTGGGCGTGTTCTTTGCCGATCCGCTGCTCTTGGCGGGGGTGCTCGTGGCGGTCGTGGTGTTGACGGCCGTCGCCTTGTGGATCTGGCAGTGGGTGCGCGGTGCCCGCTGAGGTCTCCCACTGAGGTGACGCGTCGCCGGGGCGGGTGAAGCCTCGGCTTCGGGGCGAGGATACGCCAACTTGCCTCGACTTCACCCGCCCCGGCTCCCTTGTGGCTTTTAGCCGATCCAGAAAAGGTAGGCTCGGGGGTCGGCGAACGCTCGAGGAGCGTTGGGCG
>CAYZFV010000067.1:0-8912 GCA_964477765.1 uncultured Candidatus Kuenenia sp. | reverse complement strand
CCCCCCCCCCCCCCCCCCCACGAAAACCTCATCACTCTTCAAGGTGGGGCCTCTGGCTTTTTTCGGGTGTGCGGTCGCCTTGCCCCTGACCCGCATGCCCGGCGGTGGGACGCTCCCACCAGGTCTGAGGCCCCACTTTCGTTTTTGAGTGTCGGCCTGCGGCCGCCCGAAACCCCGCGTTTTTGCGGCCTGAACCGGGGTAGACCCTTGACTCCCGGCAGCGCCGTGCGCTAGGTTGCGATGCTCAGAACGGTGAAAATCGCGTCTGCTCGGGGTCTCCCTGGGCAGGGCGGCTTGCCAGCGTAGCTTCAATTGGCAGAGCACCGCATTCGTAATGCGGGGGTTGCGGGTTCGACTCCCGCCGCTGGCTTTTTCGGCCGCCGGTGCGGTTGCCCCGCCGGCGGTCGGTCTGATTTTGGTTTGAATTTCAAAACACCGATACGAGGAAGTGCTGGTATGGCATCCGCTGTTGCTCCGGATATTCGCGACTTGGTGACTGGCACCGGACCCTTCGGCCCCACCGAGATTCGCAGCATGCTCGACGCCCTCGGCACCGACGCCAGCCTGCACCGAAATCTCCGCGATGCCGTGCGGGAGTTGGAAGCCCAGCCCGACCGCAGCCCCGCCACAGCCGTTCGGCTGGGCGTCTGCCAATACCTGCTCGGCCGAGCGCACGACGCCATCGAAACGCTTCGCGCCGCCGATGGCGGGGCGCTGGCTCTCTACCATCAGGCGTTGGCCCACCTTGCCGCCGGGGCTCATGAGGCCGCCCAAACCTGCTTCGAGGCGGCGAAGAAGGCAGGCTACGACGCTGCCGCCTGTACGGCCGGCATTGCTCGATCGCTGCGGGCCGCGGGCCAGACTGGCGAGGCGGCGCGGATGGTGCATGAACTCGGGCCCGATGCCCAGGAATCGGCCGATTATTGGGTGGCCAAGGGAGACGTGCTCGCCGACGACGGCGCAGATGTCGCCGACGTCGCCGCGGCCTACGAAAAAGCCCTGGCCATCGATCCTGGCCATCCGGGAGCGCTCTTCGCGATGGGTGTGCTGCATGATCGCCTCGGCAACGACGAGGAGGCGGAGGCGTGTTACGAAAAATCGCTGCAACGCTATCCGGCCACGGTCGGGGCACTTGTCAACCTCGGCATCCTGTACGAAGACCGCGATGACTTCGCGAAGGCCCAGCGATGCTACCGCCGCGTGCTCGAGGCCTTCCCCGACCACCCGCGGGCCCGGCTGTTTCTCAAGGATTGCACCGCCTCCGACGATCTCCTGACGACCGAGCAGGAGCAGAAGCAGCGGGATCGCCTCGATCACGTGCTCGGCCTGCCGGTCAGCGACTTCGAACTGTCGGTTCGCAGCCGCAATTGCCTGCAGAAGATGGGCATCCACACGCTGGGCGACCTGGCCCGCACCTCCGAAGCCGAGATTCTGGCCAGCAAAAACTTCGGTGAGACGAGTCTGTCGGAGATCAAAGACATGCTCGCCTCCAAGGGCCTCTCGCTGGGCATGCTCTCCGAGGCGGTGATCGAAGAGGAGCCGGTGCTCGAACCGGTCGAGCCATCGGCCGACGAGCAGGAGATCTATGCCGCCTCGATCGGCGAACTCAATCTGTCGGTGCGGGCCCGCAAGTGCATGACGAAGCTCGGCATCAACACCATCGGCGAGCTGGTGCGGCGGACCGGCGAAGATCTCATGGAATGCAAAAACTTCGGCGTCACGAGCCTCAACGAGGTGCGGGAAAAGCTCACCGAACGCGGCCTCCGGCTCCGCGGCGAGTGACCAGCTGTTCAGTCGCAAGAAACACCGAACGGGCCTGAAAACAGGCTTTTTGGGTGTTTCCGGCCCACCGGTTGGTTGCTTTCAGGCGGCATGCAAGATACGGTTGGAAAGAGTGTGAATGAACCTTTCGGCCCCAGTGAGTTCGGCTCATGACGACCGCCAGCCTCAGGGACAAGCCCGTGCGCGACCTGGCCCGCCTTGCCAAACGGCAGGGGGTGCCAGGCTGGCATGCAATGCGGAAAGATGAATTGATCCGCGCCTTGGTGAGGAAGGCCCGGTCTGCCAAACGTGGGGGAGCCGGCAAATCGGTCGACCCACTGCCGGGCCGGGAACCCGTGGCCCGCGACGCCGCCCGCAGCGCGATCGTGGCCCAGAGGATCGCGGAGGCCCGCGAGCGGCTCGCCAAGGCCAAGAGTCTTGTGAGCCGGCCCGAGGGGGGCCGGTCGCCCAAGCCGCTTCGCGATCGGATGGTGCTCATGGTCCGCGGCCCCCACTGGCTGCACGCCTTCTGGGAACTCACGCCGCGGAGCGTGGAGCGGGCTCAGGCCGCCCTCGGGGCCGAGTGGCATACCGCTCGGCCGATGCTGCGGGTCTTGCAGGTCGAGTCGGGCATGCGGGCCAGCCCGTCGGAGCGGGTGATCCGGGAAATCGAGATCCATGGCGGCGTGAAAAACTGGTTTATCGACGTCCGTGAGCCGCTCCGCTGCCGCGTGGAAATCGGCTACCGGGCGTCGTCGGGCCGGTTCCACGGCCTGGCTCGCAGCAACACCGTCACAACCCCCGCAGCGTCGCAGGGCGACACGCTCGACACCCACTGGGGCGATATCGTCGAGCAGTGCGAAAAGATCTACGCGATGAGCGGCGGCTTTTCGCCGGAAAACAACAGCACCGAACTGCAGGAGCTTTTCGAGGAGCGGCTGCAGCGACCGCTCACCCCCAACCCCGGCCGGGGCGACACGGTCCTGACCGATCAAGTGCAGCCCATCGCCGGAGCCGAGTTGCAGGTCGACGCCGAGATGGTGGTGTATGGCGTGACCCAGCCGGGCATGCTGGTCACGCTTCAGGGCGCACCTGTCACCGTGCGGCCTGACGGTACGTTCCGGGTGCGGGTCGATCTGCCCAACAAGCGGCAGGTGCTCCCGATCGTCACGAGCACGCCGGAGGGCGTGGAGCGGCAGACGGTTGTCTTGGCCGTGGAACGGAATACAAAGATGATGGAGCCGGTCGGCAACGAGGTAGTGGACTGACGCCGATCAAGCCGGCTCACCGAGGTTTCATCCCAGGCCATCAGGAGGTCAGCGGCCGCAGTGTGGAGCCTGTGGCGATAAGTTTTCTGTCATGCGCGTGTTGCTTCGACCCATGCCGGTGAGCTCTTAACGAGGCTCGTTGGGGGCCGATCAATTGCTCCGGTCGCGTGTATAGCCGTCGATCGCCGCTTCGGCGGCGACTCGTTCGGATCACATGCCCCGGGGTTCAAGGCACCCCCGTCTTTTTTTACAACGAGCTCTCCGCATACCGCGATGCCACGGCATTGCGATGGAAAACTTATCGCCGCCGGTTTCGCTTCGCCTCCTGGGCGAGCCAGGCCTCGAGCAGGGGCTCGGGGGCGTTGCGAAAGGTCGTCTGAAACGCCTCGTCGAAGTCGGAGCCGGCGTCGAGTGCGGCCAGAAGGGCGGGTAGTTTGGAGCCCGACGCCGAGAGGCGGTCGATGAAGGCGGCCGCCACCGTCGTCGCAGCCTCGGGGTCGGCGCGGCCCGCCACCACATCCCCGGCCTCCCTGACTTTCTCGAGCGCCTTGGGCAGATCGCTGCGGGCGGCCCGCGCCAGCGGTGCCTTCGGCACGATGTCGGCCGCGAGCACGCGGCCCGCTCCTTCGGCAAACCAGGCGGGGGCTCCGCGGACGAGAAATACCGCCGCACCAAGTTCGGCGGCGATCGTGAAGCCGAGGTCGCTCTGTTTGGCATCGGCCCCGTCGAGCAGGGAATCGGAGGCCACGATCGCGGCGTAGCCCACGTCGCCCGCCGAACCGGCCGTCGACGTCACGCCGCGGGGGCGCTCGGTGCGATGGCGAACGAGCCAAAATTCCGAGAAGTCATATGCCTTGGCAAAGGCGTAGACCGCGATGCCTCCCTTGACCGGGTTGGTGTCGGCGGCGTCGCGGGTCGACGCCCCCTTGGCCAGTCGTTTCCCCAGGTCGTCCCACGCGGATGCGGCGAGTGAGGCGACGGTCTCGAGACGGGCCGCCGAAAGATTGCCGATCACGGTCAGGCCGTCGCGATCCATGACCTCCGGAGTCTCGTCGGGGAGAAACCGTCGCCAATACTCGCGGGCCGCATCCCGCCGCACAGCCACCAGTTCTTCGTCGGAGAGATGCATGGCGCGGCCGGCTGCCGCGATCGCGCGGAGGTCGCCCCCTGCCGCGGCCACGTCGAGCCGGGCTCCTTCGTCGATCCACTTGGCGATCCGCGCGATCACGTCGCTCGCCAGAGGAGCCTTGCCCAGCGGCATCCGCTGCCCATCGATGCCTGTGCCGCGGATTTTCTTCACGAGCAGGCTCTCGCCCGACTGGCCCGGCTCGATCGTGGCGCCACTGTCACCACCGCGGAGGAGCCGTGGAAACGCCGCCACGCTGAACCCGGACTCGGTATCGAAGCCACCGTGACAGGGCAGGCATGACTCGATCAACACCGGAGCCACATCGAGGGCAAACGACACCTCTCCCGGCTTGAGGGTCGCGACCTGCATCTCGTTGGCCGGCTTGGCCTTCGCCGGCGGAGCCCGGTTGCCCCCCGCCTGCGGTTGGCCGCCGAGAGCCGCCAGCGGCAGCATGGGGTTGCCGCCATCGTAGGCCGCGCCCGTATCGATCCAGCTCACGAGTTTGGCGAGATCGGCAGCCGCCACCTTCCCGCCCCCGCGGGGCATATCGCCGCTGGCGATCACTTCGACGATCCGGCTCGCCTGGCCCACGCCCGGCTGAACGACGCCCGACTGGGCGAGCGCCGCGAAGGTGGGGACATGAAAATCGCCCTTCTTGCCTCTGATGTGGCATCCACCGCAGGAACGGACGAGCAGGGGGGCGATGTCTTTGGAAAAACTGACGTCGGCGGCCATCCCCCTCCGATCATCCGGAGCGATCGCCAGGGCGACGAAAACCACGGCCAGGATTGCGATCAACCGGCTCTCTCGGACCAGGCTTGAGTGTCGTTGCATCACACCCTCCCTTCGGGACGTTGATCGGGGGCTGCCGCGGGCCCCCGGGCCTCAGTTCGCGCCGCGGCGTCGATGGCGACCAGACCGCTCGCGATGGCGGTGGCGATCACCGCAACCACCCAGAGTACTCCGACCACGAGTCCGATACGACGGCAGAGGATCGCCCCCGGCACATCGCCCACCGCCGCCAGCAGGGAGGCCAGCCCGAGCACCACGCCCAGCACGATCGGCATCAGGAGGGCGGCGACCACTGCCCCGGTGAGAAACCGGACGATCGTCGTACGCATGGGGTTGGGGCAGGCAGGGGCGGCTCCACGCTCTCCGCCGCGGGCATGCGGGGCACCAGTCTAACCCTGTGCCAAACTGTCACGATTGTGCGATGGCCGGCTCGGCAGGGTCAAGCAACACGATACGGCTGTGGGCGAATTCGTCCCGTGGGCTGTAGAGTAAGGGTTTCCGTGACGCTGCCCGGGAGTTTTCACGATGCCCGCCTTGTCGTCCGACCTGCCGCGGTGCGGCAGCCGTGGGAAGCCGCCCCCCCGGCGGCGCGGCATCATCGTGATCGCGGCGGTGCTCGGCATGGTGGCCGCCATTCCGCCCGCCCGCGGCGACCGGGTGGAACTCGCCGATGGCCGCGTGCTCGAGGGGCGGTTTGTGTTGCTGCCGGGTGTCGCCGTCGACCCGAAGGCCGCTCCACCGGAAAACACGTCGACCTCGATCCTGGTCTGCGACGATGAACTGACCCGTACGATGGTCTCCAAGCGGCGGGTCGTGAGGGCCGAACCCGGCCAGACCGCTCCGACGACTGAGCGGATCCTGATCCCCCAGCGGATCGCGCAGGAGGGCCGCCGGGTCGCGGGGGTGGGGGGCATCCTCAAAACGACCCCGTTCGACGACTATGGCCGCCGCATCCTCTCGCTGATGACCGCCAGCGGGCAGCTCGACATCGTGCAGGGCATCACGCAGATCACGCCGCGGTGGACGAGCCTCGAGACCGTCGCCATGGAGCGGCCCCACCTGCTCGACATGCGGATCGCCACCTCGTCGATTCCACAGGACGTGCTGGCCCGGGTGATCGAGCACAGCATCGACCCCACCGATGCCGACGCACGGCTGCGGGTGGTGCGGCTCTCCCTCCAGGCCGAGCGATTCGAAGACGCGCGGCGGCAGCTCGACGAGGTGCTCCGCGACTTTCCCGATCTGGCCGACCTCACCACCGAACGCGACGGGCTGGCCAACCTGATGAACGCCCGCCTGGTCGAGGAAATCCGACTCCGCGGCCGGGTCGGGCAAGACCGGCTCGCGATGCGGCTGCTCGAACATTTTCCTGCCGAGCATGCCAGCGGGGAAATTCTCGAGGAGATCCGCGAAGAACGGGATCGCTACCGCGAGGCGCAGGCCCGTGCCCAGGGGCTGGTGGCCGCCCTTGCGGAACGAACCGGGCGGCTCGGCGATGCCGGCGATCGCGAGCAGGCAGAGGCCGTCGTCGCGGAGATTCGGCAGCAGATGACGTTTGCCACGCTCGAACGGCTGGCGACCTTTGAGCGGCTGGGCCTCGACGCCGCCATGCCGGTCGATCGGGCCGTGGCGATCGGCATCTCCGGCTGGGTGCAGGGGGCCGCCACCGCCACCGACAATCTCAAGCTGGCACTCTCGATGGTTCGTGTCCGCGACCTGCTTGCCGACTACCTCCGGGCCACGGAGCCCAACCACCGCGCGGAGCTCCGCCGACGTCTCGGCGACGAGGAGGCCTTCGATGCCGCCACGGTCGCCGGCATCGCGCGGCTGATGCGGCCACCCGTCACCCCTCCCGCGGAGCAGGCTCCCGGGTTCTTCACACTCGAGGTGCCGGGGCTGGAAGGGCAGGAGGGCACGACCTGCCTCGTGCAGTTGCCGGGTGAATACGATCCGCTCCGCAGCTATCCGGCGGTGGTGTCGCTGCATGCCTCATGGTCGACGCCGCTCAACCAGATCGAGTGGTGGGCCGGCATGCCGGGCCCCGATGGCGCGAGGCGCGGTCAGGCCGACCGCCACGGCACGATCGTGATCGCGCCTCAATGGTCCCGCCCCGGCCAGGCCGCCTATGAGTATTCGGCCCGCGAACATGCGGCCGTGCTCAACGCCGTGCGGGCGGCGACGAAGCGGTTTGCCATCGACACCGACCGTGTCTTTCTCTCGGGTCACTCGGCGGGGGGTGACGCCGCCTGGGACATCGCGCTGGCCCACCCCGACCTGTGGGCCGGGCTCGTGGCGGTGGCTCCGGCCGCCGGCAAATACGTGGCCCACTATTGGCGCAACGCCGAATCGCTCCCGCTCTACCTCGTCGGTGGCGAACTCGACGCCGGCACCTTCCAGCGCAACGTGATGGACCTCGACCGCTACTTCGCCAAGGGCTTCGACGCCACCTATGTCGAATACCGCGGCCGGGGCCACGAGCATTTCTCCGACGAGATCCTGCGGATCTTTGCCTGGATGGCGATCAAGAAGCGTGCCTTCTTCCCTGCGGAAATCGAGGCCGTGTCGCTGCGGCCTTGGGACAACTTCTTCTGGTGGGTTGAAATGGCGGATCAGCCGCCGCGGACGATCGTGCTGCCCGACGACTGGCCGCCCCCCAAGGGCTCGGCCCCGCTCGCGATCGCGGCCAAAACGACGCCCGGCAACTCGATCGTGGTTCGCTGCGGGGCGGTCGACGTGACGATCTGGCTGTCCCCGGAATACGTCGATTTCCGCCAGCCGGCCACGGTCACCCTCAACGGCCGCCGTCTGTTTCGTGGCGAGATCACCCCCGACCTCGACGTGATGCTCGAAGACCTCCGGCTCCGCGGCGACCGCCTGCACCCCTTCTGGGCCAAAGTCGAGGCCGAGTAGCGCTACGCGGTGCCAGGGCCCGTGGCTTGGTGGAGGTGGACGTCGCGCTGCGGGTAGGGAATCGAGATGCCCGCCTTGTCGAATTCCCGCTTCACGGCCGCGGTGACATCCCAATACACGGCCCAGTAATCGCCCGTCTTCGCCCAGGGGCGGACGACGAAATTGATCGATGAATCGGCCAGTTCGTTGAGCTTGATGACCGGTTCGGGGTCTTTGAGCACGAGCGGATGATCACCCACAATCCGTTCGAGAATGGCCTGCGCCGCATCGATATCGTCGTGGTAGCCGACGCCAAACGTGAGGTCGACCCGGCGGGTCGCGCTGGCGGTGGCATTGGTGATCGTGTCGCCCCCGATCTTGCCGTTGGGCACGATCATCAGCTTGTTGTCAAACGTGCGAATCGTGGTCGAGAGCATGTTCATCGAGTCGACGATGCCACTCACGCCGGCGGCATCGATCACGTCGCCGACGTCGAACGGACGGTAGGCGAGGATCAGCAGGCCCTGGGCGAAGTTGGCGAGCGTGCCCTGCAGTGCCAAACCCACCACGAAGGCGGCACCGCCGATGAGGGCGAGGAGCGGGCTGGTGTTGATCTCGAGGGCCGACAGCGAGATCACGAGGCCGACGAGAAGCGTGGCCTGCCGGACGAAGTTCACGAGAAAGGTGCGGAGGAGGGAGGACGCGCCCTTGATGCCGGCGATCGCCCGGCCGGTGAGCGAGCTGAGAAACTTCGACAGCATCCACGAGGCGAAGAGGATCACCAGAAAGCGGATGATGTTGCCGACCCAGCGGATGCCCCCCTGCGGCGAGAGCAGCCAATTTTTCAAGACCACGAGCGTCGTGCCGGCGTTGGTGACGTCCATTTCCAGGCCGTTCACCGCCGACGCGTAGAGGCGAAACTCCTTCGGATCACGAGGCCACGACCAGACCGATGATGAGCTGCCGCCAGCGGATCACCTGCCCACCGGTGTCGCGGGCCGACGGGCCACCTCGGGCTCGGGCCCCTTGGGCAGCGTGAATCCGGTGATGTACCAGCCATCGGCCAGGGTCTG
>CAYZFV010000066.1:0-3514 GCA_964477765.1 uncultured Candidatus Kuenenia sp. | reverse complement strand
CAGCTTTCGCGCCAAGGCCACCGCCTGCTCGAGCCGCGTCACATTGGCCTCGCGAAGCTCCATGCGGGGCGCCGTGTCGAAGACGAACGCGGCCGCGACGGGGGTCGATCGGCCCGCGGCGGCGCCCCCCGCCACGAGCCTGGCCACGGCCGTTTCGGAAGGCCTGCGGCTCCTGGAGACATCGGAGTTGGCCCGGCGCGAACTCTACGTGTTTACCGATTGCTCTCGGGGTGCCCTGGCTTCGATGGCACCGCTTGCCGAGGGAGATGTGCCCGCCGACACGAGCCTGTTGTGGATCGATGTGGGGGCGACGGCGGCGACGAACTGCGGCCTTGATGCCGTCGATCTCTCGGCCGACCGACTGTCGGCCGGAACACCGCTGGTGGTCACCGCGGCCACCAGCCGCAACGGCCCGGCCATCACGCGGGGCGTGGCGGTTGAACTGCTCAGCTCAGACGGCCGCTACGTCCGCCGTGCCGAAAAACCGGTCGCCTGGAAGCCCGATGCACCCGGTGAAGTGAGCTTCGAGATCGCCGGGCTCGCGCCGGGGGTGCAGCAGGGGCGGGTGGTGATCGTCGGCAGCGACGACCTGCCCCCCGACGACGTCCGCTCCTTTACCGTCGAGGTCGGGGCCCCGTCGCGGGTGTTGGTGGCGGCGGCCCCACCGGCCGACCGCACGGGTATGTTTGTGGCCCAGGCGATCGCACCGGCCGTGTTGCAGAAAGCGGGCCGGGCACGGTTCGATGCGCAGACCATCGATGCCGACAAGCTCGATGCGGCGGCCTGGGATGGGTACGACGCGATCGAATTGGTCGATCCGTCGCCTCTTGCCGACCGTACGTGGGAGCAGCTCCGGGAGTGGGTTGCCACCGGCCGGGGGCTTGTCGTCTGGCTCGGGCCGCGGGCGGGCACGCCGGAACGGTTCAACACCGAGACCAGTCGCCAGCTCCTCGGCGGTGGGCTGGTGCGGGTCTGGCGAACACCCGGCGATGCCAACTACCTCGCACCCACGGCGCTCGACCATCCGCTGCTGGCCGCCTTCCGGCGTGTCGGCGACGCCGTGCCGTGGCAGGATTTTCCGGTGGAACGCCACTGGGAGTTTGCCCCCAACGAGCAGGAGCGGGCGGCGACGACGATCGTGTCGTATCGCAACGGGCTGCCCGCTATTCTCGAGCACCGTGTCGGCGAGGGGACGGTGATCGTGGTCACCACGCCCGTCTCCCAGGCCGCCGACGATCCCGATGCCTGGAACATGCTCGCCACCGGCTTCGAGCCCTGGCCGTTTGTGATTCTTGCCAACGAGATGCTGCTGCATGCGATCGACACCGCCGACGATCGCAACATCACCGCCGGCGAGACCGCTGTCGTCCACGTGGCCCGGGGCGACATCAACAGCGTGTTTGTCCGCACGCCGGCCGGCGACGAGGTGCCCGTGGCCGTCGATCCGCGGCGGGGCACGGTCACCGTGACCGATACCCGCGCCACAGGCAACTACGTGCTCCGTTCCGGAGGTCAGGTGGGGGGCTTTGCCAAAGGGTTCAGTGCCAATCTGGCACCCGCGGCCACCGACTTCGCCCGCCTCGCTCCGGAGCCCTTGGCGGCCGTCCTCGGGCCGGGCCATCGGCTGGCCCGCACCGAAGCCGACCTCGTGCGGGATGTGACGCTGGGCAGGATCGGCGCCGAACTCTTCGGCTGGCTGATTCTCGTGGCGGCGGCCGCGATGGCGATCGACTGGATGCTCGCCAACCGGTTTTATGCGCCGCTCGACAATCAGGCCGACAAGCCGGCGGCCTCTGACGCAGGCGAAATCGAAGCCACCCCGCCGCCGCTGCCTCCGGTGCTGCAAGAGGCGACGACATGAGCGACACATGCCTCGCCACCGCCGGCACCTGCCTCCTGGCCATCACGACGGTGGAAGATTTGGCGATCCAGTTCGATCCGGTCGGCTCGTGGATCCTGGTCGGCGCCGTCGCGGCCATCCTGGCGGTCGTGTTGTTTCTCGTGGGGCCCGACCGCACGCGGGTGTCGCGGAAGCGGGTGACCGCGCTGGTGCTCCTCCGACTGGGAGCCTTCGTGACGCTGGTCGCCTGCATGCTGCGGCCCACGGTGGTCGCCACGAGCAAGGCCCAGCGGGAGACGACGCTGCTCATCCTGGCCGATGCGTCGCAGAGCATGTCGGTAGCCGACGGGCCAAACGGTCGCACCCGCTGGAAAGAACTGACGGCGGCGGTCAACGCCATACGGCCCGACCTTGCCGACCTCGAGGCAGAGCAGGGGGTCGGCGTGGCCACCTGGCGATTCAACCGTGAGGCCGGGCCGGCCACGGCCGTCGGCCGCGATCCGCTCGACCTTGGCGAGTTGGGTGAGGAGCCCGCGGGCGAGGAGACCGCCATCGGCGCGGCGCTCGACGACGCCGTGCGGTCGATGGCGGGCCGCTCTCTGGCCGGCGTGATCGTGCTCAGTGATGGCGGCCAGCACGCCTATCCTCCCCGCGACATGCCGCCGCAGACGGCGGCCCGCAAGCTGGGCGACGCGGGCGTGCCCCTGTGGAGCATCACGCTCGGTCAGCAGCGGGGCGGCAGCCAGGGCCGTGATGCATCGATCGTCAACCTGTCGGTCGCCGAGACGGTCTATCTCAAGAATGCACTGGAGGTGGCCGGCCGCGTGCGGCTCGACGGCCTGGCCGATCGTGAGGCGGTGGTGAAACTGTTGGCGGAGGACGACGCGGGCCGCGTGGAGGAGGTCTCGCGGACGACGGTTCGTGGCACCGCCGAATCGACCGAACTGCCGGTGCGGCTGGCCTGGACACCGTCGAGCCTCGGCGAGCGCAAACTGGCACTCGTCGTGGAGCCGCAGGAAGGCGAGGTGGTGACGAGCAACAACGAGCTTTCCACGTTTGTCGACGTGGTCGATGGCGGGCTGCGGGTGCTCTCCCTCGAGGGGGCTCTCCGGGTGGAGCAGCGATTTTTGCGGCGGGTGCTGGCAGCCAGCCCGGATATGCAGGTCGAGTTTCAATGGATCGACTCGACGAAGGCGGGGCGGAATGCCTGGCCCATCGACTTGTCGCGTGATCTGCAGACGGCTTTCAACGTGATCCTGATCGGTGACCTCGATGCCGCGGCGCTCCGCGCGGCCGACATCGAGACGATCGCCCGGCGGGTCGAAGAGGGGGCCGGCCTCGGTCTGCTCGGCGGCTTTCATGCTTTCGAGGCCGGAGGCTGGGGCAGCACACCGCTCAAGCCGGCGCTCCCCTTCGCCCCCGATCGCCTGGCGCGGCAGCCCTTCGATGAGCCGGTGCGGCCGGGCCTCCATCTCAAGGGGCCTGTGCGGATGGTGCCCGATCAGCGGTTTGGAGGAGTGTCGATTCTGCGCCTGGGAAAAACCGATGCCGAATCCCGCGCCGCCTGGGAGAGCCTCCCACCGCTGGCCGGCGCCAACGACCTCGGGCAGCTCGTGCCCACCGCCAAACCGTTGGCGACCACGGCCGACCGCCGCCCCCTCCCGGGCGGCCGGG
>CAYZFV010000065.1:0-6364 GCA_964477765.1 uncultured Candidatus Kuenenia sp. | reverse complement strand
GTGACGGCAGCCCGCCCGACGGATCGAGCGGCGTCTCGCAACCGGAAAACTCGAGGTGGGTATGGGCATTGACGAGCCCCGGAAGCATGAGGGCGTCGCCCAGGTCGATCACGGTTCCCGACGGAGGCCGCCTCCCCACGGCGACGATACGGCCCCGCTCGATCCGCACCCACCCGCCATCGAGAGGCGGTCCGTGCATCGGTAGCAGATACCGGCTGCGGAGCGTGACGCGATCCGAGGGAACAGACGTCACGGGACGGTCGAAACCACCGGGAATGCGTAGCCCGCCGCGACGGTCGCCGGCAGTCCGACTGTCGGCTCGTCGTCGAGCAGTTCGTAGAACACGTTCCGCCGCCGCGGAATCCAGCCGAGTTCGGAAATTGCCGACCTCATCTCCTCGAGCGTGAGGTGATGCACGGTGCCCGCGGCGCTCACCACGTTCTCCTCGATCATCAGGCTGCCCATGTCGTTGGCGCCAAAAAGCAGCGCCAGCTGGCCGATCTCCCGCCCCTGAGTGACCCAGCTCGACTGGATATTGGGAAAATTGTCGAGGTAGAGCCGGGCGACGGCCTGGGTTTTCAGATATTCGAAGGCACCGGTCGGAGGGATGTCGTCCATCTCGGTGTTGTCGGGCTGAAATGACCAGCAGATGAAGGCGGTAAAGCCGCCCGTTTCGTCCTGGAGCTGCCGCAGCCGGTCAAGATGCTCGACCCGCTCGGCCAGTGTCTCGATGTGGCCATACATCATCGTGGCGGTGCTCTTGCCGCCCAGCAGATGCCACTGCCGGTGTACCTCCAGCCAGTCGTCGGTGAGCACCTTGCCCCGGGTCATCGCCTGCCGCACGCGGTCGACCAAGATCTCGCCGCCGCCGCCCGGGAGCGATCCGAGCCCCGCCAGCGCCAACCGCTCCAACACTTCCCGAAGCGGCCGCTTGGAGACCTTGGTGAAGTGATGGATCTCCGGCGGCGAAAAGCCATGGACATTGACCAGGGGAAAGTGGGCCTTGATGTCGCGGAGGAGATCCTCATACCACTCGAGCGAGAGGGTCGGGTGGAGGCCGCCCTGCATGAGTATCTGGTCACCTCCGAGGGCCACCGTTTCCTCGATTTTTTTCAGCAGCACCTCGCGGTCGAGCACATACCCTTCGGCATGCTTCGGCGGACGGTAGAACGCGCAGAAATCGCAGACCGCCGTGCAGACATTGGTGTAGTTGATGTTGCGGTCGATGTTGTAGGTGCGATAGGCCTCGGGATGCAGGCGGTTCGTGACGGCATGGGCCGCGCGGCCGATCGCCGCCAGATCGCGGCTGGCAAGCAGTCGCTCCGCATCGGCCTTCGAAAGCCGGGCACCGGCGGCGGTGTCTTCAAGAATTTTCGGAATCGAGGCGTCGTTCATCAGGCGACAGGTGCGGTGGAAAGGGAGGCCGCCAGATCGAGATCGGCCGGAGCGAGCGAGAGTTTGGCAGCCAGGGCGTGAAAGAGCGAGAGGGCTTCGCGTTCGCCGACGCCGAGTTCATAGTGGAGATTGTCACGGAGGTAGCTGAGGCACTGCGGCACGGTCAGACCGTGGCCGGTGGCCTCGGCGGCGGCGATGGCGGCGAGATTGCTGCGGCCGGCATCACGGGCACGGGCGAGGAGCAGTTCGATCGACTCGATCGAACGACTGTCGAGATCGGCACGGGCCGCCCAGACGGCGAACACAAACGGCAGGCCCGTCCAGCGGCACCATTCATCGCCAAGATCCCAAATCACCTGAAACGATGCCGCACCCGCCGGCGGAGCCAACGCGCGATCACCGATCAGAAGCACCGCATCAGCCGCCGTGTGGCCGATTCCGGCACCGATCGGCAGCACCTCTACGGCAGGATGGATGCCGAACCGTTCGGCCAGCAGGATCCGGGCCAGGGCAGCACTCGTGCGGGATCCCTCGTCGACCGCCAACGACTGCACCCGCTCCGGTGCCGTGCGAAAGAAAAGCTTCACGCTCATCACCGGCCCACGGCAGCCGATGCAGGCATCAGAGACGACGCGATAGCGGTCGCCCCGAAACAGTTCGATCGACGGAATCAAGGCCACGTCGAGTTGCCCGCCGGCCAGTTGATCGGCCAAGCGACTGGGGAGGTCGTAGGAGAGCGCCACCCCTGAGCCCGCCAGCCCGTGGACCAGCGGCCGCGTATTGAGATACTGCACAGCCCCGACCCGCGGTCGGCCGTGGCCCGCGCGACGGGGGGGAGCAAGTCGCTGTGGAAGGCGGTGTGTCATGAGTGGCTCGAAGGCTCTTTCATGATAGGACCGCAGGTCTCACGCGAGGATAACCCCCCTCCTGAAACCGTTGTCTGGGCCTGAGACCTTTTTCTAGGGCTCCAACTGCCGGAACGCCCGCAACCCCAGCGCCATGGGGATGCATGTGACCAGCAGGCCGACGACCACGACCACACTCACGCTGATCGTCATTCCCCAGGGGCCGGCGGCCCAGCTGAAGGGGCTGCGGCCGGGAGGCGCCATCGCGGCCAGGGCGGCAAACACGTGAACCGGCAGGGCCACCACCATCACCGTGAAAATGATGAACAGCGAACTCATCACGAGGCTCAGCGTGCCACCAAAGCCCGAGGCGATCTTGGCCGGCGACGATTCCCGGAGATCGGGCATCTTGGCTCCCAGCCCGACGGCGATCCCGGAGAGCCCCATGCACAACATGAGGCAGCAAATCTCATGGACGAAGAGTAGTCCCCGCGAGACGCCGAGCATCGAGTCGCTCAGCCACACGAGGAGGCTGCACGGAATCAGGCCGCCGATGAAGGAAAAGAGAAACTTCGACCAGACGATCTGGTCGCGATGAACCGGCAGGAGCCCCAAAATCCAGAACCGCCGCCCCTCGAGACTGATCATCGGAAACACGAACCGCGTGGTGAATGTCGACAGGATCAACCCGACGACAGCCAGGTTGAGAAACCCGATCATCGAGCGATAGGTGTGGGTGTAATTGAAGCAACGAAGGTTGAAAAAATAGAGCCCGAGGAGACCGAAGAAAATTGCGAACTGGGACCACTGGGCGATGTCGCGACGAAAGATCCGCAGATCCTTCACCAGCAACAGTCGGAGAGGGCGCCGCCGGCGTGAGCCGATGTTGGTGAGCAGATCGTCGAACCGGCTGATCTGTCGATTGCGGCGGGCCGGCACCTCGCCGGCGATCTGGCTGTAGCCGAGGCGATACGCTGAACGGGCCACCCCGCCGCCGGCCACCTGCAGCAGGAGGCCGTTGGAGACGAGGAGGGCCAGAAACTTCAGCGACTCGACGAGCGAGGCCTGCGCCTTCGCGGCATCGGAACCTTTTCGGGCGGCTTCGATCAAGCCGCTGGAAAGCCACCAGCTCGGGAGGAGCTTGTGTTCGGCGATCGCCATGCCGGAGAGGGTATCCTCGAACCACGATGCCGTGATCCCTTCCGTGTTGACCGAGCGGATCAACGACCAGCCCAGCCAGATCGCCGCCACGCTACCCGCGGTCAGTGCGATCGCCACGGCGTGGAACCGCAGCCGCGGGAGCCAGGCCGCCATCGCGATGCAACAGATACTGCCGACCGTCGCCGGGATGATGACAAACGCGATCATGAAGGGGAGCAGCAGCGCGTAGTAGGTCCACGGAGCCTCCCGCACCACGCCATACGCGGCCAGCATCGGGCTGCCCAAGAGCACAAACCCCCAGCAGGAAAACCAGAGCGACTCACGAAACTTGTGGCCGAAAATCGATTCCGCGCGGGCGGGCAGCGTGAGCAGCAGTTTGGCTTCCGGGGAGGCATACATGCTGCCATAGGTGAGGATGCCGTTGGAAAAGATCAGCATCACCATCAACGAGGCGAAGAACGCGTTGAAGAGCAGCGAGATCACCTCGGCATGCAGTGAATCAAGGAACGCGAAGGCCTCGTGGAACAGACCGTAGAGTGAGGCCCAGAAAATGATGCTCAGGATGACCACCAGGGTGAGCCGGAGCCGGGCATGGCCCATCATCCATTGGATCGTTCGCCACGCGAGCGAGGCTCGCAGACGAAGCAGTACGCGGGCCTCGGCATCCGCCGACAGCAGCCGGGTGTCGCCCGCGGTGAGGGAAGGAGTGGCCATCTCAGCGCCGCTCCCGCGCCGGCTCAGCCGCCGGAGTCGAGGGCTGGGTCGTGGTGAACTGGAGATAGAGCTGCTCCAGGCTCGTACTCTCGATCGCCATCTGCTCGCGAAGCTCCATGACGGTGCCGAGGAACTGCAGGCGGCCACGCACCATGACACCGATCCGGTCGGCCATTTCCTCCGCCATCGCCAGCGTATGGGTCGACATGAACACCGTCATGCCCTCCCGCGTTTTCTCGTGGAGAAGATCTTTCACGATCCGCACGCTGCGGGGATCGAGACCCACCATCGGCTCATCGAGCACGAGCACGCTCGGATCATGGAGGAGCGCCGCCGCGAACCCGAGCCGCTGCTTCATGCCGAGCGAGTAACTCTCCGCCAGATCATTGGCAAACTCGGCGAGCTCGAAATGTTCGATCTCTTCGGCGATTCGCCGCGTGGCCACATGGCGGGGCATACCAAACATGTCGGCGATGAACCAGAGAAACTCGCGGCCCGTGAGTTTGTCGTAGAGGCATGGCTCGTCGGGCACGTAGCCGAGATGGAGATGGGCCTCGCGGGGCGACTGGGCGACATCGTGGCCGCAGACCCGGACGGCGCCACCCGAGGGCCGCAGCAGGCCGACAAGCATCTTGATCGTGGTCGTCTTGCCGGCCCCGTTGGGCCCCAGCAAGGCGAACAATTCACCCCGTGGGATCGCCAGCGAGAGATCATCGACGGCGAGTTTCCTGCCGTAGCTGCGGGACACATGGTCGAACTCGATCATGATGACACTCCTTGCTTGTCGTGCTCACCCGGGGCTCTCAACTCGGTGGGTTCATCGTGTTCCCGGGGAGACGCGGCGGCGGCCTCCTCCTCGTCGATCCGTGCGGCGAGTTGTTCGGCGTCGTCGTCGGAACGCCGCACAAACGTGAGCCGGGCGCCGAGAAAGACCGAGTCTTGCTTGAGCACCCGGCCGTTCATGTCGACCAGCATCGTGAATCGCGGATCGTGGTGAGCCGCCGTCGGGTCGCTGCGGTAGCACACCTCGTGCACCCGCGTGAGCTGATCCTGCCAGAAAAACATCTGCTCGCCGGTGACGTGGGCGTGGAGCAGTTCGATCGGGGATCCGGCGGGCCGCAACGGGCTGTAGGTGGGAACGGTCCAGCGGCGGCCGACGGTGAGTCCCGGCATGGTGGCTTGGGGAGAAAGCTCGTCGCCGATCAACACGTCGTCGGGAATGCGGCGCTCCACGTCGTACCGCATGCCGTGGGCATCCACGATCACCGACGCCAGCCCGTCTTCGACCGTGCCCTTGAGCGAAATCCGACTGCCACTTCCGGGAATCGCCACGGTCGAGGTGAATGACCGCAACGTGCCGCGGGCGTCGAGCAAGACGGTCCCGCGCGTGTCGAACGGGATCGTGATTCGTTGCCTGGCCCCGGGCTGCACAAAGGCCTGAATCCAGGCCGGCAGCATTTCATCGAGCGGCATGAAGTCGAAGTGGAGCAGACTCTGCACCTCCAGCCCACGATCCGGAAGTCGTGTCGAGCGGCTGATCGCGTAACCGACCGGGGCATCGTTCCAGAGCACCGTCCAGGCGACAGGGATCAGTTTATTATCAGTGGCATAGAGAATCTGATTCCCCGGCGGCGCGTCTTCACTCCACGACGGGACGATCTTGGCTGTCACCAGCCAGTTCATGGAAATGGCCCAGGCGGCGATGATCACCGGGATGAGCCACGGTCGGTTCAACATCGAAGACAGCCTTTCGGGGATCCAAACGGTTTGGGGCGGGCGACGCGTCTCACTCGCACCTCTTCTTTCAACGTCGCCATTGACAAAATGTACCGCTCCTCTCCGCTCGCGTGAATATGCGGCGGCCCGGGGAACTCGGGCCTTTCGGCTGCCTCGCCGAATTCTCATCCGAAAAGATGTTGGCAGACTCTTGACGGTCGCCTAAAATCTGATTCCGTCGCGGGGTTCGGAGTTTTTCTCATGCATTCACTTGTTTACTTCCATCAGGGCTGCCCGGTTTGTGGCCGCACGCTGCGGATCGGGGTGCATCTTCTTGGAAGCCGCGTCTATTGTCAGCACTGCGGCGGCGGCTTTCGAGCCAGCGATGCCTCGCTGGCCGGAGAGGCCGACCCCGACGAGCGACCATCGCTATCGGTCGTCGATGAACTGCTGGAACGTGCCGAGTCGGTGCTCCAGCGTCAGGCCGTCGGCGGCGACTCGTAAGCCGAAAGGTCGATGCCGCTGATCGCCGC
>CAYZFV010000064.1:0-6166 GCA_964477765.1 uncultured Candidatus Kuenenia sp. | reverse complement strand
GGGCTGTCGTTGGGTGAGTATACGGCGCTCGTCTTTGCGGGCGTGCTGTCGTTCGACGACGCCGTGCGGCTCGTCGATATTCGTGGCCGGGCGATGCAGGAATGCGCCGATCGCAGCCCCGGCGGCATGGTGGCCCTGCTGGGGCTGGAGCGGGATCAGGCGGTGGCGGTCTGCGACGAGGCTCGCGGCGCCGACGTGCTCGAGGTGGCCAATGTGCTCTGCCCGGGCAACATCGTCGTGTCGGGCTCGCTGGCCGCCTGTCGCCGGGCCGAGGCCGCGGCGCTCGCGGCAGGGGCGATGAAGTGCGTGCCCCTCGATGTGGCCGGCGCGTTTCACACCGTGCTCATGCAGCCGGCCGTCGAAAAACTGCAGGCCGCGCTGGGCGGCGTGCACTTGGCCCTGCCGCGAATCCCTGTCGTGAGCAACGTCGATGCCCGCCCCCACACCGATCCCGAAGCGATCCGAGGGCTGTTGGCCCGCCAGGTGTGTGGCGTGGTCGAATGGCAGGCGTCGATGGATCAGGTGCTCTCGACGGACGTGCAGGCGGTATGGGAAGTTGGTCCGGGTCGGGTGCTGCGCGGGCTGCTCAAGCGGATTTGCCGCGGCATGCCCGGCCACGGCGTGTTCGACTGAACGCCGCGTCGAACCAAGGTGCAAGTGGATAGACAAGACGCAAGCAACGGGTTCATTCACAGGGAGGCAGCGATGGCTGACGAGGGCAAGCAGGTGGCGGAGCCGAAGAAGGTGCGGGTCGATTTGTCGGGGCAGGTGGCGGTCGTGACGGGGGCCTCGCAAGGAATCGGCCGGGCGATCGCCGAGACACTCGCCGCCAACGGTGCAACCGTGGCGCTCGTGGCCCGCAGCGCCGGCAAACTGGCCGACGTGGCCGCGGCGATTCAGGCGGCGGGAGGGCAGGCGGAGGTCTTTCCGTGCGACGTCACTCAGGGCGAGGCGATTGCTGCCGTGATCGAGACCGTGGTCGAGAAACTCGGCCGGCTCGATATCCTCGTCAACAATGCCGGCGTGACCCGTGACACGCTCCTTCCCCGGATGAGCGACGAGGAGTGGGACGAGGTGCTATCGACCAATCTCCGGGCGCCCTTCCTTTTCATGCGGGCTGCCAGCCGGCCGATGATGTCGCAGCGCTACGGCCGCATCATCAATGTGTCGAGCGTGTCGGGGCTGATCGGCAATGCCGGCCAGGCCAACTACTCGGCCTCGAAGGCGGGGCTCGTGGGCCTCACCCGCACGGTGGCCAAGGAACTCGCCGGCCGCAAGATCACGGTCAACGCGGTGGCTCCGGGCTTCATCTCCAGCGACATGACCGCCGCGCTCGGGCCCGCCCTCACCGACGAGGTGAAAAAGCGGGTGCCCGCCAAGCGGCTTGGGGAGGCCTGGGAGATCGCCGAGGCGGTGCTTTTTCTGGCCGCACCGTCGTCGGGCTACATCACGGCCCAGACGCTCGTGGTCGATGGCGGTTTGATCGGGTAATTTTTGTCGTTCGGCACGTCTTCCGGGCGGGCTGGACACGTCTGGTGGCCAACGGGTATATCTTCCCCGGCCCCCATGGTCGCTGCGGTTGCCCTGGTTGGCCGGCCCGCCCTATCGGGTTCGTTTTGACAGGTTTGTCAGGAGGGTTTCAAAGGTGGCTTCCGTCCAAGATCGCGTGATCGACATCGTGGCGACCCAGTTGGGTGTGAGCAAGGAGCAGATCACACCGGAAACGTCGTTCATCAATGACCTGGGAGCCGATTCGCTCGACACGGTCGAATTGGTCATGGAACTCGAAGAGGAATTCGAGATCAATATTCCGGACGACGCCGCCGAGAAGATCCAGACCGTCGGGCAGGCGGTGGAATTCATCGAGAAGCACCAGTCCTGAGGCCGCGGGCGGGTGACACGGATGAAGCGTCGGGTCGTGGTGACGGGGCTGGGTGTCGTCACCTCTCTGGGTCGTGCTGTCGAGACCTTCTGGGATCGCGTCGTCGGCGGTGAAAGCGGCGTGGGGCCGATCTCCCTGTTCGACGTCACGGGTTACCGCGTGCAGTTCGGCGGTCAGGTGCGGTGGGAACCTGAAAAGGAGGACATCGCCGGTCCGAAAGAGCTCAAGCGGCTCGATCGTTTCACGCAGTTTGCTATCGCCTCGGCCAAAGACGCCGTCGCCGATTCGGGGATCGACTTTTCCAAAGAGGAGCCCTTCCGCTGCGGCGTGGTGATCGGCTCCGGGATCGGCGGCTTGTGGGAATTCGAGGTGCAGGAGGAGCGGCTGCTCCACAAGGGGATCGACAAGGTTTCGCCGTTCACGATTCCGAAGCTGATGGTGAATTCCGCCAGCGGCCATGTTTCGAGCCTCTACGGGATCAAGGGGCCCAACTTTGCGGTCGCCACGGCCTGCGCGAGTGCCGCCAATTCGATCGGCTCCGCCCTGCGGGCCATCCAGTATGGGGATGCCGACGTGATGGTGACCGGGGGCAGCGAGGCGGCCCTCACGCCGATCGGTCTGGCGGGCTTTCAAAACATGCGGGCGCTGTCGTTTCGCGGGGATGCGCCCCAGCAGGCCAGCCGCCCCTTCGATGCCGATCGCGACGGCTTCGTGCTCGCGGAAGGCGCCGGCGTGGTCGTGCTCGAGGAACTCGAGCATGCCCGGGCCCGCGGCGCCCGGATCTACGGCGAACTCATCGGCTATGGGGCCAGCGGTGACGCCCAGGCGATGGCCATGGCCCTCCGCGATGCCGCGATCAATCCCGACGCCGTGCAGTACATCAATGCCCACGGCACCAGCACCCCGCTGGGCGACAAGGCCGAAACGGCGGCGGTGAAAAAGGTGTTTGGTGAACATGCCCGCAAGGTGGCCGTGTCCAGCACGAAGAGCCAGCTCGGCCACACGCTCGGGGCCAGCGGTGGCATCGAATTGGTGGTGTGCGCGCTCACGGTGTCGCGGGGCGTGATCTCTCCCACGATCAACCTCGACACACCCGATCCGGCCTGTGACCTCGACTACACGCCGAAGGTGGCCCGGGAGGCCCGGGTCGACGTGGCGATGAGCAACAGTTTTGGCTTTGGCGGGCACAATGCCAGCCTCGTGCTGGGATCGCTGCAATAGCGCGAGCCGCCGAGGGCGGGTAAAGCCTCGGCTTCGGGGCGAGGATACGCCAACTCGCGTCGGGTTCACCCGATCCCCGGCGCCCGGTATGGTTGTTGACGAGCCGCGTCGGAGGGTTCGCTCCTCGGGAGGCATCAATGGAATGAAAAGCTCTCTCTCGATTTTTGGTTGGCTCGTGCTGGCGTTCCTGCCCCTGGCTGAGGTGGCCGCGGAGTTGCCGGCGGAGGCGGGCCAGGTCTGGCAGACGCACGACATCGGGGCGTTTGTGGAGGTGGCCGGCCCGGGGAGTCAGAAGCATGTGGTCGACTGGGTGCTGCAGGAGACCGGCTACGAGGCGTGGCATGGAGAGACGGTGGCATCGCTGACGGCGACGGCGGCGGCGCTGCGGGTGTTCCATGCTCCCGAGATGCAGACGCGGGTGGCGGAGATCGTGAAGCGATTCACGGTCGACGCCCAGGCGCCGCATCGGTTTGCGGTGCGGGTGCTGGGCATCGGCAGCCCCGCGTGGCGGGCCGATGCGCGGGAGGCGATGCAGCCGATCGCGGCCGCGACGCCGGGCGTGAATGCCTGGATTCTCTCGCGTGAGGCGGCGGCGATGCTGGTCGGCCGGCTCAAGGCGCGGGGGGATTGCGAAGAACTCCCCACGGGCATCACGCTCGCCGCCAATGGCGTGCCGGCGGTGCTGGCCGGGGGGCGGACGCGGCCCTATGTGAAGGACGTGGCCGTGCGGCCCGATGTCTGGCCGGGCTGGCAGCGGCTCGACGCCACCTGCGGGGAGGGGTTTGAACTCGACGTGCAACCCTTGATCACCACCGACGGCACCGCCGTGGAGGCGGTTATTCGCTGTCGGATCGACCAGATCGAGCGGATGGCCTCCGTGTCGGTGACCGTGCCGACGGCCGATCGCCGGCGGGTGCAGATCGAGGTGCCGCAGATGTCGGCCGTGCGGATCGGCGAACGGTTTCGCTGGCCGGCCGGCCAGTGCCTTGTGATCGGGTTGGGCTTGGTGCCATGGCCCGTTCCCGGCCAGAATGCCGCCTCCACCGCGGCGCTCCTCACCGATGCCAAGCGGACCGACGTGATTGTCGTGGTGGAGCCCCGTCTGGCCGGAGGTTCCTGACTTCGTGGTAGGATCCCCGGCCCCGAGGGAGTTTTTCGAAGGACTGCCAGGAAGCTTTTGATGAGCCAGTCAGCGAGTCGGTCTGCAGAACGTCGTGTCGTCGTCACGGGAATGGGAGGGGTGTCGCCGCTGGGGCTCACGCTGGACGACCTGTGGAGCGGCCTGATCGAGGGCCGCAGTGCCGTCGCCCCGCTCGAATCATTTCCGTGCTCCGGGCTGCCCCTCACCCACGCCGCCGAGGCCCGTTGTTTCACCGGCCACATCGATGACTTCGGCACGCTCCCGGCCGAGTGCAAGAAGGCGATTCGGAAGGGGCTCAAGGTGATGTGTCGTGAAAGCCAGATGGCGGTCGCGGCCGCCCAGCGGGCCCTCCACGACGGCACCTTCGCTCCTGAGGCCCACGAGCCGGAACGCTTTGGCTGCGTCTTCGGTTCTGACTACATGCTCACGCTCCCGGAGGATTTCACGGCCAGCGTGGCCGCCTGCCGGGACGACGCCGGGCAGTTTGCCTTTGATCAGTGGGCCGAGCACGGCCTGCCCCTGCTCAATCCACTGTGGCTGCTGAAGTATCTTCCGAACATGCCTGCCTCCCACATCGCGATCTACAATGATCTGCGGGGGCCGAGCAACTCGATCACCATCCGGGAAGCGAGCGGCCATCTGGCGATCGGCGAGGCGACGATGACGATTCAGCGGGGCGCCGCCGACATCATGCTGGCCGGATCGACGGGGACGCGTGTGCATCCCATGAAGACCGTCCACGCCCTGCAAAACGAGCAGGTGGCCAGCGACGTGGTCACCTCCCTGCCCCCCTCGGCGTGGAGTCGGCCCTTCGACAAGAACCGCGTCGGCATGGTGCTTGGCGAGGGGGCGGCGGTGCTCGTTCTTGAGGAGTTGGAGCATGCCCGCAGCCGGGGTGCCCGGATCTACGGCGAAGTGATCGGCCATGCAGCGCGGGCTGCCGCAGAGCCCGACCGCGTTGGCGGCCGCCGCCAGGCCTTGGCCCTGACGATGCGGCAGGCGCTGGCCGGCTCCGGCATGGCCGTCGAGGGGGTGGGCCATATCCATGCTCAGGGGCTGAGCACCGTGGGCGGCGATCGTGAAGAGGCGGCTGCGATCGGCGACGTCTTCGCCAATGCCGCAGCCACGGTTCCGACGGTTTCCGCAAAAAGCCATTTTGGTAACCTCGGTGCGGGAAGCGGCATCGTCGAGTGCATCGCCAGCCTGCTGGCCATGCAACGCGGCGAACTGTTTCCACTCCTGAATTACGAAACCGCTGATTCCGACTGCCCGGTGCGGCCGGCGCGGCGCGGTGATGAACCGGGCGACGTCTTTCTTTCGTCGGCGATTACCCCGCAGGGACAGGCGGCTTCCGTCGTGATTCGCGGCTGGAAAACCCACTAAATGTGGCTGCCGCAACCCCTCGGTGTGTGCGTTGCTCCTTGACAGTCGGCTGTCAGCACCGTACCTTTTGCCGGTTGCGTTCTCTGTTGATGGCAAAGGCTGCTGGTTCGCGGATACTGTTCCAAACATCCTGCACAAAAGTTTTGTGTTTTGGGAGGGTGTTTCGGCGCCCATAATGGGATTGGCGTCGCCTGTTCCGGCACTGCCATTCCACGGGATGCGCATCGCCCCAAACACGCAGGTGACGAACAGCCACGCCGGAAACGGCGTCCGAGAACTCCATGAAGCCAGACGAAATCCTCCGCATCGTCGACGCCATCCATCGCGACAAAAATATCGACAAAGAGATCGTCTTCCAGGCGATCGAGGCTGCGTTGGTGACCGCCCTCACCCGTCAGTATGGCGAGGGTGCGGAGATCACCATCCAGATTGATCGAGCGGATGGCCGGCTGAGCGGTACCCACGACGGGGTCGAGATCGACACCCAGGAACTCTCCGGTCGCATCGGGGCACAGACCGCCAAGCAGGTGATCATCCAA
>CAYZFV010000063.1:0-3950 GCA_964477765.1 uncultured Candidatus Kuenenia sp. | reverse complement strand
TTTTGACACTCAAAAAACGACTAGGCCCGGTGTGATTCGAACACACGACCAAGGGATTATGAGTCCCCTGCTCTAACCACTGAGCTACGGGCCCGAAGGCTTCCTTTATAGGATATGCCCAGCACCGTGTGCCACGGGGCGACGCCAGCCGGAGCCACTTTTTATGCACGCCACGATGTGGGAAGCCATCCTCGCCGGCATTTTCACGATGAGCGTCTGCCTCAGCATCCACGCCCTCTTCATGTTCGCCGTGCTGCGGTCGCAGGTGCACTTCCGCAAGCGGTTTCCCAGGGTCACGGGAATCAGCCTCATCGTGCCGTCGATCCTCTTGGCCACCGTGCTGATCGTCATCTCAAGTGTCGTTCAGATCGTGATCTGGGCAGGCATGTGCTGGATGAGCGGTCACTTCGACTCGTTCCACGATGCGTCCTACTTCGCAGGTACGACCTACACGACGCTCGGATCGGGTAACCAGCCGCTCGGCCCGCCGTATCGGGTCTTCGAGCCACTGGCCGCCATGAACGGCATGCTCGCAGCCGGGCTCAACACGGCCATCCTGTTCGCGATCCTGTCGAACCTCGGACGGAAGCGGTCCGGACTCGACGAGTTTTTCGCGTGAGGAACAGGCGGGGCAGTGACAGGCTGAAGCTTGTCCTACTCGGACTGCTTGAGCAGTCGGAAGAGGTCGCTGTCGGTCGTGAGGATCAGCGTGGCATCCCGGCCGAGCGTCTCTTTGTAGGTGTCGAGTGTTTTGAGAAATCCATAGAAGTCGGCCGCATCGGGGCTCGACGTGTAGGCCTCGGCGTAAATCTCCGAGGCGGTGGCGTCGGCCTTCCCCTTGATCTCCTGCACCTGCCGGTACGCATCGGACTCGATCCGCCGCAGGTCGCGTTCCTTCCGACCCTCGATCTTCGCCGCCTCGCCGGCGCCCTCCGACCGAAACCGCTCCGCGATCTGCATCCGCTCTGACCGCATGCGATCGTAGATCTTCTCGATCACTTCCTGCTTGTAGTTGATCCGCTTCACCCGCACGTCGAGCAACTCGATTCCCCAGATGCCCACCTTCTTGGAGGCGGCGTCGAGGATCTGATCTTCGAGCGTCTCGCGGCCAAACCGAATTGGTGGGAGGCCCGCCAACACGACGCCGGCCTCGGCGAGGGTGGCGTCTTGTTCGGGCTGGCGGTCCTTGTCGGACCGCACCACCTCGATCAGGTCATGCCGCGCGATCACGTTGCGGGTCTCGCTGCCGATGATGTCGTCGAGCCGCGAGAGGGCGCTCCGCTCGTCCCGCAGGCCCTGGAAGTATTTCAGCGGGTCGGAGATCCGCCAGCGGCCGAAGGTATCGACCACGACGAACAGCTTGTCGCGGGTGGTCATCTCGCTCGGCAGACCATCCCACTCCAGAATCCGTTTCTCGAAGCGGTTGGCTGTCTGCACGAAGGGAAGCTTGAAGTGGAGGCCGGCGCCTGAGGAATCGGTGGCGGCGTTGATCGGCTCTCCGATCGGCCGGCCAAACTGCGTCAGCACCACCTGCTCGGTCTCATCGACGGTGTAGGCACAGCCGAAGATCGCGATCCCCAGCAGCACCGCGAGCAGGCCCCCGAAGGGCGACACAACGATATCGGCGGTGCGGCGCAGAAACTGAACCAGCGGGTGGTTGATCGGGAAGGGATCCATGGCGTCACTTCCTCGGCTGCGGGGGCTGGGGCACGAAGGGCTGCACGTTCATCAGCGGCAAAAACTGCTTGGCATCGGCGTCGAGAATCACCTTACCGCCCAGCTTCGGCAGCACCTCGCCGAGCGTTTCCAGATAGATCCGTTGCCGGGTCACCTCGGGGGCCTTTTCGTATTGCTCGAGCAACGCGCTGAAGCGGGCCACGTCGCCCTTCGCCTCGTTCACCCGCTGCAGTGCATAGCCCTCGGCCTCGCTCAGCTGTCGTTGGGCCTCGCCACTGGCGCGGGGCACCACCTTGTTGTATTCGCCGTTGGCCTGATTGATCATCTGCTCCCGTTCCTGCTGGGCGCGATTGACCTCCTCGAAGGCCTGCTGCACTGGCCGGGGCGGATAGACGTTCTTGAGCTGAACCTGCTGCACCCGCAGCCCTATGTGCAGCTCCGCCACGAGCTGCTGGAGGTTTGTGATCGCCTCGTTTTCGATCCCCTGCCGGCCGATCGTGAGCACCTCGTCGATCGTGCGATCGCCGATCACTTCCCGCATCACGCTCTCGGAAAAGTCGCGCAGCGTGGGGGCCGGCTCCCGATGGTTGAAGAGGAACTGCTCGGGATCGCTGATCTCATACTGCACCACCCACTCCACGTGGGCCGCGTTGAGATCCCCCGTGACCATGTCGCTTTCCGCTTTGGCGTCGCCCGAAAACTGGTCGCGCTGCGTGGCTCCGGGTGTGCCGAAGCCAAACTCCATCTTGAGCTGTCGCTTCACCGGCAGCACCGTGACCGTGTCGATGCCGAAGGGGAGCTTGAATCGCAATCCCGGGCCGACGGTGCCGATGAATTTTCCGAAGCGTTGCACCACGCCCACGCTCTCCGGGCCGACGGTATAGACACCTCGAGCCAGGCCCGCGAGGAGCGCGACCAGGAGGGCGGCCGCCAACACGAGCGACACGGGCAGCCCGCCACCGAGCGACGGAAACTGCGGCCCGCGGGGAAACTGCGGCGGATCAGGAAATCGAGGAAAGTCAGCCATGTCTCAACCCTACCCTCGCTCCGCTGCGAAGTCGAATCGCCGCAGATGCGGGATTTCCCGCCGGGTGTGGGATTGTGCCCCACAAACGCCTATCGTGAGACGACCATGACGCCCACCAAGCAGCCCCACGATCTCGAACGCCAGATCGAATTTGATTTTCTCCGGGCCACCGAGATCGCGGCCCTCAACACGCTGCAGTGGCTCGGCAAGGGCCAGAAAGAACTGGCCGATGCGGCGGCCTGCGACGCCATCCGCGGGATGTGTGACCTCGTCGACATGCGGGGCGAGATCACCATCGGTGAGGGGATCAAGGACGAGGCCCCCGGGCTCTTCAAGGGGGAGAAGGTGGGCACGTGGCGCGAGGGCTCGCCGCGGTTCGACATCGCCCTCGACCCGATCGACGGCACCACCAACGTCGCCAAGGGGATGCCCAATTCGCTCTCCTGTATCGCGGCCGCCCAGGCCGACGACGGCGACGGTACGCGGCTCCTCGACATTCCGGCCTTCTATATGAAGAAGCTGGCCTATCCCCTCCAGGTGCGGAAAGCCTGGTTTGCCGACCCCAAGCTACCGATCGATATCGACGCTCCCGTGGACGAGGTGATCAAGGCAACGGCCCGGGTTCTCGGCAAGGGGGGGGGTGACGGGAGGGTCTGCGGGCTCAACCGACCGCGAAACGAGCCGTTTGTCGAGGAAATTCGGCGGACGGGTGCCGCCCTGCGGATGATCCAGGATGGCGACATCGCCTCGGCCCTGGCACCGGCCATGCAGACCAGCGACATCGATCTCTACATGGGCATCGGCGGCACGCCCGAGGCGGTGCTCGCCGCCGCCGGCCTGCGGTGCCTCGGTGGCGGCATGCGGGCAAAGATTTGGCCACGTGACGAGGCGGAGCGACAGCAGCTGATCGACATCGGCTGGGGCGATCGGCTCGACAGACAGTTCATGTCGCGGGATCTGGCCGGTGGCGACAACATCGTCTTCGTGGCCACGGGGATCAGCACCAGCCCGCTGCTGGCGGGTGTGCGGGTTCGCGGCACGGTGGCCACCACGCATTCGGTGATCATGCGGGCCAAGAGCGGCACGGTGCGATTCGTCGAGGCCCATCACGACCTCGACCGGAAGACGATCCATCTGCGGAGCCGCCGGGCGGAAGCCAAGGTGTAGCGAATTTTCTGACAGCACAATCGCCACAGACCGGACCCGTTTGCACGTGGCTCAGGCCGACTGCCGATGCTAAAATTCA